>NZ_JAQCNX010000017.1:0-25428 GCF_036857515.1 Candidatus Rickettsia tasmaniensis
AAGAGCTAGGCAGTTCATATTTCAACGTTAGTAATCTGCAAGCTAAAGCAAAATGCGGCTGCGGTAATTCTTTCTCGATGTAAATGCAAGTATTGCGAGTGGGCATTGTTATTAGAATGCCGATGTCATTCCTGCAACAGCAGCAATGACATCGCAACGTCAAACTTTTAATGTTAATCATTAAGTTGCATAGTTGCTCCACCTACCTCAACTTCGTCATTATTATCATAAGGAGGATGCTCTACTTCATTACTATTAACGTTATTATCTTTATCTTCTTCGTTATCTGAAGCATTACTATCTATGTTAATATAAACATGTTGTTCTTGGGCTTGTTGAGAGCTATTAAACTTTGTTTTAATGTTTCAGCTTGAGATTTTCTTAAATTTAGTCCTTGTCCTTTACATTGCTCCGTAGAGAGAATTTTAAGGCCTTGAGATTGTCTTATTAAATCATCGCATACCAAAACTCCGCAGTCCGAAGTATTTCCTTCTTCTTGTTGTTGAGTTTTTAAATCCATTATTTCTGCATCAGAGCAAACCTCGGTAATAAGTTTTACTAAGTCAGGACGATCATTGAACGATCTGCCCAAAGGATCATTATAAGTAAATATTATCTTATTTGTATCATTATCTTTACTAATCATCATACTGACCCAATGCCCATGTCCTGTATTAATCGGCATTTGTTTACTTCTTGTTGATCATTAGTCAATTGCTCATTTTGATTTTGTTGTACTTCTGGCCACTCCTGGGCTTGCGGCTCCGGCAGTGAAACAAAATCATTTATTATAGTCTGTGTATCACTTAAAAATTTTGTGCTGTCAGCCTCTTTAGTAACTATACTCAGATCTTCCATCTTACCTTTGTCAAGCATTGAGCGTATAAAAGCAGTATTTTCCTCCATCTCCGTACTATAAACTTTATGAACTTTTAACAATAATTTTTGTTCTTCCTGAGGGCTAGCTATACTTGCAGCCTTTAAATATTCAAAAGCAGCTAGCGGTATTAAATTTAATTAAAATAAAAATTCTCCTAAAGATATATAAAGATCTTTTTTTAAAGCTAGATAATTCTCTACTTCTTTTTTATTCTTAGGGATGTTAAAAATTTCTCTAAGAATAAAACTACACTCTTCTATCGGGTCTATACTTAAACTTACCTTGAAATATTTTATTGCTTCAAGAAGCAATTTAATTACTATTTCGCTTTTATTTTCGTCCTTATAGGATCTCCCTAAATTTTAAAATAATCCACCTATTTTTTTACAAATATTGCTAAAAATGTATGGAATTGTATCATGGCCATAGAGAAAGTTAAAATCTTTCTCAATTTCCAGAACATTAATATATTCTCTTATTGCTCTAAACCAATCTAATTCCGATTTACTATTTTCATAGATCATACCTAAATAATAATGAGCATTGGCTTTTATTTCATTTATAGATATAACAATATGCTAAACTTGCGATCCCGTAAGTTTATCAAGCCATTCTAATGCTTCTTTATAATATTTTTTTGTTCTTTATTAGATTCTACATTATCGGTTACTTGATAAGGTTTTAATTTTATATCTAATATAGCTTTATTATTTACTAAAGAAAGTTCAGTTATTGTTTTATTAAGTCTAAACACCTCAGCTAAAATTTTTATTTGCTTATCATTTATACCGCAATTATCTAAAAAGACTTGCTCAATAGTCTTATTATTCCTTAAATAATTTGCTATATATGGTATATCTTCTGTTATAAAGGGGGTAGTTACTAAAATCCAAAGCGGTTACATTGATAGACTCCGCAAGCCCGCTATTTGGTTTTACTAATGTTTCATTAAATATAGAACGAGTGTTATTAGAGAGCCAAGCTATAATATCTTTATATTCATACTTAGATATGAAGCTTGTGTTTGATATTAATATTACGTAATTTCATTAATATATTACATTCTTCAAGAACAGTTAAGTTTGGAGTGTTTTTTTGTTCTAAAATATTATTAAAATACTCCGTCAAAAAATCATTTATATTTTTTAAACCTCGTTCCTGCTGACTACCAAGCAGTGTACTGCCAACTGCTTTTATTTGATTCCACATAATAATTATACCTATAAATTATTTGCATTTATACAAATAAAAACATTTTTGATCTATAAGTTGAATAAATAAATATTAATACTATTTAAAAAATTTCTAAATAAGTAAATTTATAACAAAGATTTAAAGGCAAATTGGTGAAATTCTAACGATAAGAAAGTTCTATTTTTTATATTGTAAAAAATTATTACTTCTATTTTAAAATAGAAGTAATAGGGGATATTTATATATATTTTGAAAGGTAAAATTTGAAGTTATTTTTCTTTTGTAATTTTATCATATTTTTTTAGTTTGATAAGAATGGACTCTAGATTATCCAACTTCATCATACATGGACCGTCGCTTGGAGCGTTATCGGGGTCTTGATGTACTTCCATATACATACCAGCGATACCTACAGAAGTTGCTGCCTTTGCAAGTAACTCTACATATTTTCTTTCTCCGCCGGTACTGCCTCCTAACCCGCCCGGTTGCTGAACGGAATGTGTGGCATCAAAAACTACAGGTACATTTAACTCTGCCATTATTGCAAGACTACGCATATCAGATACCAAGTTATTATAGCCAAAACATGCTCCTCGCTCTGTAAATAATATATCCTTTACTCCAAAAGCTTCTAGTTTTGTTTGTACATTTTTCATATCCCACGGAGCTAGAAACTGTCCTTTTTTTACTTTTACTATTTTACCTGTTTTTGCTGCAGCTTGAAGCAAGTCGGTTTGTCTACATAAAAATGCCGGAATTTGTAAAATATCTGCTACTTCGGCTGTTTCGGTACATTGACTCTCTGAATGAACATCAGTAACAATAGGACAATCGAATTCAGATTTTACTTTTGATAAAATTTCTAAACCTTCCTCAATACCAAGTCCTCTAATCCCATGTACGGAAGTTCTATTAGCTTTATCAAAAGAAGATTTATAAATAAATGGAATCTCAAGCTTGCTAGTTAATTTAACAAGTTTTTCTGCCATAAACAACGCATGATCTTTTCCTTCAATCTGACAAGGCCCTGTAATTAGAACAAACGGTAAATCATTTCCTATTTTGATATTGTTAAGTTTTACTACTTTTTGCATAATTCTTAGATTTAATTAATTGAACGAGGTACGGATTAGTGTTTCTCTGTTATATCAGGTACTGATTCATTTTCTATGAAGTCATTATTAATTATTAGTGTATAATATTTTTCTTTTATTGTCGTTAAATCATAACTACCATGATAATAACCTTCTAGGTTAATAATTTTTTTTAAATAAAAATTTACCTGCTCTGTTTCTAACGGTTCATCTATATTTTTTACAATAGACGACTTAATATTAATTAAATACGCTTTTATTTTTTTTAATTCTTTAATAATTATAAAAATATCATGTGGTTTTGTTACCAATATTCCTACAAACAAAATTAATAATATTTGCGTTAAAGACATATTTATATTAATTTCTTATGTTTATATTTTGGATTTAAAATACTTTCCCCGTTAGTACTTAGCATATATTCATGATAATCTTGATAATTTCCTTCAAACCATGTAGCATTATTTTCTTTATCATATGATATAATATGAGTGGTTATTCTATCTAAAAACCACCTATCATGACTAATCACTAATACACAACCTGCAAAATCTAAAATAGCATCTTCAAGTGCTCTTAACGTATCAATATCTAAATCATTAGACGGCTCATCTAATAATATAACATTTGCTCCTTCTTTTAGTAATTTTGCCAAATGTACTCTGTTACGTTCTCCACCTGAAAGGTGTCCAACTTTTTTTTGTTGATCACCGCCTCTAAAATTAAAAGCTGCACAATAAGCTCTACTTTTAATTATTCTATTACCAAGTTGTAATTCATCTAGACCTTCTGAAATTTCTTCCCATATAGTCTTATTATCATCTAAATGATCCCGTGATTGATCGACATAACCTAATTTTACCGTTTGACCAATTTTAATAGAACCACTATCTGGCATTATTTTACCTGTAATAATATTAAACAAAGTAGACTTACCTGCTCCATTCGGTCCAATAATTCCTACAATAGCTCCACGTGGAACTTTAAAACTAAAATCTGATAATAATATTTTATTATTAAATTTTTTAGCTATATGTTCTGCTTCAATAACAAGATCACCTAAACGAGGTCCGTTAGGTATAATTATTTGAGTAGGATCGGTTTTTTGTTCTTGTTGTTTATTTAATAACTCTTGATATGCTGTAATACGTGCTTTATTTTTTGATTGTCTAGCTTTTGGAGTTTGACGAATCCATTCAAGTTCACTATTCAATTGTTTTTTTCTATCATCGTCTTCTTTACTTTCTAAAGCTAATTTTTTTTGCTTCTGCTCAAGCCAAGAACTATAATTTGATTCCCACGGTATACAATTTCCACGATCTATTTCTAATATCCATTCTGTAACATTATCTAAAAAATAACGATCATGGGTAATTACTATTACAGTACCTTCATAATGCTTTAAATAATCCTCAAGCCAAGAAACTGATTCTGCATCCAAATGATTTGTAGGTTCATCAAGTAACAACATATCAGGTTTCTCTAAAAGCAATTTACATAAAGCCACTCTTCTTTTTTCTCCACCGGAAATTTTTGTAATATCTGCTTCTTTTGGTGGGCAACGTAAAGCAAGCATTGCGATCTCTATTTCACGTTCTAGATTCCATCCATCACAATTGTCTATTTTTTCTTGCAATTCTGCTTGTTTATCAAAAAGCTTTTGCATTTCTTCATCAGTGATTTCAGCAGCAAATTTGTTACTTATATAATTAAATTCATCAATAAGTTTTTTCTTTTCATAAAGACCTTCTATGATATTATCAAAAACATTTTTACTAGCATCAAGATACGGTTCTTGAGATAAATATCCTACTTTTATACCAATTTTAGCTGTTGCTTTACCTTCAAACTCTTTATCAATACCTGCTATTATTTTTAATAAAGTCGATTTGCCTGCTCCATTTGGACCTATTATACCGATTTTAGCTTTTGGTAAAAATGATAAATTTGTTTCTTTTAAAATTCGTTTACCATTTATAATTTTGCTTAAACCAACCATTTCATAAACATATTGATATGACATAAATTACTTATTTCCTTATATTATTATTTTACACCGATATATATATTTACTACTGTATTGTATGAATTTATTGCTCTATGATCATATAATTCAAAATCAGACATTGTAATTTCTATCATTGTTTTTCTCGTTTAGATATTTATCTTAAGAAATAAAATGCTGTATATATACTTTAATTTTAGCAGCTTGAGGATTGTGTATACTTTTATACTTATAATTTTTTGTTCAAGCTTATTGATAATTTTTCCATATGCATTTTAATTTAATTTAAATAATATCAAGTCTAATTCTTCTAAATCTTTATAATGAAATATTAATTTTCCGCCTAATGGATAATTTTCTATTGTTATTTTTATACCAAATTTTTCTGATAAAGCTTTTACTAATAATTCTAGATCATTATCCGTAGCGTTGTCCTTTAAAAAACGCTTTCCTATTTTGTTATTATTGTTAGGGGATTTTGTATACTCATTTTTATACCATTGTCTTACTAGTTCTTCTGTTTGACGTACATTTAAATCATTATTTATAATATGATCGGCTATTACTTCTGCATGTTCATGATTTATTAAACACCGAGCTTGACCCATACTTAGTATATTTTCATTTACTTTATCTTGAATAGACTGCGGCAAATTATTAAGCCTTAATAAATTAGCTATATGACTACGACTTTTACCAAGCCTTTCAGCTAATTTTTCTGCCGTATAATTAAAATTTTCTATTAAATATTTAAAGCCACGAGCTTCTTCCATCACTGTTAAATCAGTTCTTTGTATGTTCTCAATTAATGCTATTTCCATACTCTCTCTAGCATCTAAATTTTTTATAATTACCGGTATCTCTAAAACTTTTGCTAATTTACATGCACGCCAGCGTCGCTCTCCTGCTATAATTTGGAAATTATTATCAACAATAATAGGCTGTAATAAACCATTATTCAATATAGAATCTGCTAATTCTTTTATTTTATCATATTCAAAGTTTTTTCTAGGCTGATTCTCGTTTGGTCTTATTTTATCAATATTTATTATTTGTACTATTTCTGATTCTATAGAAATAACTTCTTCTCCAAGTAATGAAGATAATCCTCTTCCTAGTCCTTTATTTTTTGCCATATCTTTCTAAGATTTCTTTTGTAAGTTCTATATATGCAACTGCTCCCGAACATTTATAATCATATATAATAGCCGGCTTTCCATATGAAGGAGCTTCAGATAGTTTAATATTTCTTGGAATAACGGTTTTAAATACTAATTCTCCTAAGCATTTTCTAACATCATCTTCTACTTGTTCAGTTAAACGATTACGCTTATCATACATTGTAAATAATATACCTGCAATCTTTATCTTAGAGTTTAATTTTTTTTCTACAATTTCAATTGTTTTTAACAAATGACTTAATCCTTCTAAAGAATAAAAATCACATTGCATTGGAATCAGTACTTCATCGCTTGCAACTAAAGCATTTACCGTTAATAAATTCAATGAAGGAGGGCAATCAATAATTATATAATCATATAATATTTTTATTTCTGCCAATAGCTTCATTAAAATATATTCTCGGTCCTTTAATTTTGTTAAGTCTAATTCAGCCGCAGATAGATTAGTGTTTGAAGTAATGATTTCTAAATTTGGTATATCTGTAGAAATTATTGCATCTTGCAATTCTATTAAATTTGTTAATACTTGGTATATAGTATTTTTGCGTTGTTGCTGACTAATTCCAAAACCGGTACTACTATTCCCTTGAGGATCAAGATCTATAACTAAAATTTTTTTATTTACAGCAGCAAAAGCTGTAGCTAAATTTACAGTAGTTGTAGTTTTAGCTACCCCTCCTTTTTGATTAACAATAGCAATTACTCTCATATCATTTTTGTTAAATTACTAACTTCTAGAATTTTTCCTTCTTCACAAGTAATACTTTGATGTATTAAATAACCAAATAACCATCTCTCTTTAGCTTCTACTATTTCAGTTAAATAATTTTTTCCTTTTAATAACAAAAATTTTTCTCGTACTGAAATATTTTTTATGCAATTAAATATTGTATTTAAGTTAGAGAAAGCTCTACAAGTTAATATACTACAATCTATTTCTACTTTTTCTATTCTTTGATTGATTATTTGTATGTTATTATTTGATATCTTTGATGCTTTTTCTAAAAATATACATTTACGTAAATCAGCTTCTATTAAACTTACTTGCGTTACCCCCGCTATAGATAATACTATACCAGGCAAACCGGAACCGCTTCCTATATCAACCAAATGTATTTCTTTATTATCAATATATTGTATTAATTGTAATGAGTCTAATATATGACGTTGCCAAAAATTATGTATAGTATTATCCGATACAAGATTGATTGATTTATTCCATTTTTTAACTAACTTTTGAAAAATTTCTAACTTTTCAATTATTTCACGTGGAACTTCCATCACTATATTTAGTTTTTAAATAAATTATAATAGCCGTAATTGCTGCAGGTGTAATCCCTGGAATTCGACGTGCTACACCAATAGTAGTAGGTTTATGGGCAGAAAGTTTTTCCTGTATCTCTAATGATATACTTGGTATTTTAAAATAGTCAATATTTTTAGGTATGAACTGCGCCTCTTCACTTTGAAATAAATTAATATCTGCATGTTGTCTAGTTAAATATGAAGCATATTTTGCTTCAATATAGAGTAATTGCAAAATGTTATTATTTTGTGTTTCTTTAAGAATAGGAAAAATTTTAATAGCTTGTTCAACATTAAAATTAGGTATTTTAAATAAGTCTAATACTGTTTTATATGTACCATCCTGTGCAACCTGTATACCCATTTTAGCAAGTTTACTAGTAGTTAAAGACAAGGTATTTAATAATGATTTTATTTTTTCTATATCTTCACATTTTTTTGTGAATATTTTTTTACGTTTTTCTGATACGACTCCAATGTTCATCCCTAATTCCGTTAAACGTAAATCAGAGTTATCTGCTCTTAAAGACAATCTATATTCTGAGCGAGAAGTAAACATCCGATAAGGTTCTATAGTACCAAATGTTGTTAAATCGTCAATCATTACTCCAATATAACTGTTTGCTCTTGTTAACATAAACGGTGCTTGATCTTTTACTGCTAAAGCAGCATTTATACCGGCTATTATACCTTGCCCTGCGGCTTCCTCATATCCTGTAGTACCGTTAATTTGCCCGGCCAAATACAATCCAGCTATTTTTTTTGTCTCTAGCGTAACACTTATTTCACGTGGATCAACATAATCATATTCTATAGCATAACCTGGACGTAAAACCTTTACATTTTCTAATCCTGGTATTGTTTTGATTAATTTATGTTGCACATCTTCAGGCAAAGAAGTAGAAATACCGTTTGGATAAATCGTATAATCATCTAACCCTTCAGGTTCTAAAAATATACGATGTTCTGATTTTGTACTAAATCTGACTATTTTATCTTCAATAGAAGGACAATATCGCGGTCCTATTCCTTCTATTTGCCCTGAATACATTGCGGATTTATCAAGATTCTCACGTATAATATCATGAGTTTCTGAGGTTGTTTTTGTGATAAAACAATTTATCTGAGAAACATTAACAATATTTGTTAATTCAGAAAAAGGACGAGGAATTTTATCGCCGGGTTGTAAAATTGTTTTACTATAATCAATAGTACGTCCATCAATTCGAGGCGGTGTACCTGTTTTTAAACGAGCCAGTTTAAAACCTATTTGTTTTAATGTATTTGATAATCCATACGAAGGCTCTTCATCTACTCTACCGGCAGGAATTTTTTTTTGTCCAATATGAATAAGACCTGATAGGAAAGTACCTGTAGTTAATATAATTTTTTGACAAAGAATTTTGCTACCGTTATTTAAAATAACCGCTTCAATTTTAGAAGATTTAATTTCTATATCTTCCACTTTTCCATATAATATATCTAGATTAGGATAATTTGTTAATATTTGATACATCGCTTTTTTATAAAGCTTTCGATCAGCTTGAGCTCTAGGTCCCCAAACTGCTGGTCCTCTAGTCTCATTCAGCATTTTATAATGTATACCAGCTTGGTCTATAACATAACCCATTAACCCATCAAGTGCATCGATTTCTTTAACTAATGTGCCTTTTGCAATGCCACCGATTGCTGGATTGCAAGACATTTCGCCTAAATTTTCCGGTTTTAACGTAATTAAGAGAGTAGGAACTCCAAGACGTGTAGAAGCGGTGGCTGCTTCTACGCCTGCATGTCCACCGCCTATAACTATTACGTCATATTTTAACATTAATTATTCTATAATTTCAGATTTATTAAAGAAAAATTCGATTTCTCTTTTCGCACTATTTTCACTATCTGAACCATGAATACTATTAGCCTCAATTGATTCGCCTAAATCTTTTCTAATAGTGCCTGCTTCAGCTTCAGCAGGATTAGTTGCACCCATAACGGTGCGGTTTAAAGTTATAGCATCCTCCCCCTTAAGCACTTGAAGTACTACCGCTCCTGAAGTAATATATTCAACTAAGCTATTAAAAAACGGTCTTGCTCTATGCTCATCATAAAAACATGCAGCTTCATATTTAGTTAAAAATTTCATTTTCTGAGCCACTATTTTTAAACCGGCATTTTCTAAGTAAGTATTAACTTGCCCTATTTTATTCCTTTTGATGGCATCAGGCTTAATCATTGAAAAAGTATATTGTATTGTCATTTTGTAACCTATTTATTATAATTATTAAATTTATTTTTTAGCTGAGCGATTCCATATTAAAGCAAATAATCCTCCTCCTAAAAGAGCAGAAATACTGAAAAATATAAATACCCCATTCCAACCATAATTATCGCTAATCCATCCTACGCCGACTCCCGCAATAGCCGCTCCTAAATAACCAAATAACCCTGATAATCCATTAGCCGTACCGACAGCCTGACGGGTACTAAAATCAGCAGCTGCTATACCTACAAGGAGCTGAGGTCCTGAAACAAAAAAGCCTATTAAAGAAAGAATTACTATACTTAATAATTCACTGTGAATAGGCAGTTTCCAAAACAAGACTAACAATAAGCTAAGCAATACCATACATATGGATGCAACAGGACCCCGACGACCTTGAAATAGTTTATCAGATAAAACACCTGCTATTAATGCCCCTGGGATACCTATCATTTCATATAAACCGATTTGTAAGCCTGCATTTGCAAGACTTATATTACGTAAATCTTTTAAAAATGTTGGAGCCCAATAAATTACTCCGGAACGTATTATATAAACAAACATGTTTGCTAAACAAACATACCATATTAGCTTATTACAAAAGACCATTTTAAGTAATTGTGGAGTTAATAGCTTCTCATAATCTCCTATAGCTTCAGGCGGATATTCTTTATATTCCTCTACGGTAGATAAACCTACGTCTTTTGGAGAATTACGAAGCCTATTATATAAAAAAAGCGATACTACACAAGCAACTACACCTGGAATAAAAAAGGCAGCTCTCCAATCAAATTTATCGATTAAATAACCGCAGCTTATCATAGCAAGGGCACCACCTATTTGATTAGAAGTTGCACCCATAGCCCATTTAGTTCCAAGTTCTTTTGAAACGAACCAGTGAGTAAGCATCTTTGTTGCAGGAGGCCAGCCCATAGATTGAAACCAGTTACTGGCTATCCATAAAATTCCTATAAGCCATAAAGAATCTGAAAAACCTATTAGTATAGTAATGATCCCGACAAATAAAAGACCCAAAACCATAAATATCCGAGCATTAACTTTATCGCTAATAAACCCGTTACAAGCTTTACTAACTCCATACATAATAGATGAAGCAGTTAATATCCAGCCAATTTGTGTTTTAGTAACCCCCAAATATTCTCTTATAGCAGGAGTTGCGATATTAAAATTCTGACGACAAAAATAAAAAGTTGCGTAACCTATAATAATAGAATACAAAATCCTTACTCGCCAACTATTATATTTTTTTACATATGGCGATCTTGGAGTTTTAATTTTGGATCTTGTATTTGTCATATTATAAACTCTCCGACTATAAAAAAGCAAGCTTCAGAGTCTAGCAGTAAATAAATTTTAATTGTTAATGAAAATTTATTTACTGCTAGACTCTGAAGCTTGCTTTTTTATAATATTAAATTTTAACAAATTCTATTTTTCAGTTTTATTTACCAAAACTTTATACTCTTTATTTAAACCTTTAACGGCATATATCCATAATATTACTATTACAAAGAATATAGAAGCAAAATAAGGAGTTGCCTCTACAAAACCAAATGCAGGAAATAAAATAAAGAATGTAGATTGAATAATAGCACCGCCTGATTTACCAAATCTTCCTCCGATAACTTCAACAGCAGCTTGCCCTTTTATTCGTAAATCCTTATCAAGCGGAATATACGCCATGTTTTTAGTGGCATCAAATAAAGAATATTTTACACCTTTACTTAAAACATTTTGAATCATACCGATCATAACAGCAAGTGCTAAAGGACCTGAAGCAAGAATACCTGTTAAATGCATAGCAATAACACTATCAAAAAAGATAAATGCAAAAAACGCTGCACCGGTAATTAACATCATTAATGGAGTTATCATAGCTGCAGTTAGCCATGATACTTTTCTTAAAATATTACTACCTATAAGCATGAAAGCAATTGCAACCCAACCCTGATAAAATTGGAACTTACCCATATATATAGTATAAGCCTCTTTCGTCGGATATAATTCTTTTACTTTGGATTTCCAAACACCTTCAACTAAATTTACTGAGACACCGTAAGCAATAAGTAACAATGCAATATAACCTACATACTTAGAAGTAAAGATCATTTTAAAACTGTCTATTAATGACATTTTAGCTTTAGCTTTCTTTTCTTTTACTAATGCCGGATCATAAAGTCTAGGATCGGTTAGAACGTTTTTATTCATCCATCTATATGTTAATATTACCAAAAAGCTACTTGTTATCATTATAACAAATAAAGGCACAAATTTTAGATGTTCTGCAACTATTTGAGTTTTTTCATGCAAGCAATATCCAATAATTACGGATGTTACAGGCAATGCTAAATTAGCAAGTAAACCAAACATTGAGTAAAAACGTTTAGCTTCATCAGTTTTAGTAATTTGGTTAGCAAATTGCCAAAATAATAAACTAAGCATCATTGTTCCCCAAAGCTCTGCCATAGTATAAAAAGATGCAAAACTCCATTTCCCAACTATTCTTATAAACCATTTGAAATTAGGATAAGCTAAACTCCAAGATTTTATGGTTTCAGGATCAGGATGAACTAAATCAGGGTAGGGATAAAGAACAAACGCAAATAATGCAAAATACCCTAAGAAAAATGAAGTAATAACATAAAACACGTTTTCTTGCTTTAAAATATCGCAGAGCTTAACATAAATTACCATAGCGATTACGGCAGAAGGTAGTACTATATATGTTTTTAAGAAACTTATTGCTTCTGCCCCTATATCCGTTACTACAAACCCGTCTTTAATTGAACGAAGCGTTGAGTAGTTTAATAAAATACAGAACATCATAAACGCCATAGGAAGAAACTTCTTATTTTCATATCTTTCTATAGGCCAAATTACCTTGCTTAGTTCCGAGAGATAATTGTCACTTTTGGGAGTACTCATAAATTAAATTTTTCTACTTATTTTGAAGATAAATATTGTACTAGAATATGTTAGAAAAGTCAAACCTATTGATTTTTTCTCAAAAGAAATTAAATAAAATTATTAACTATAGTATGCGTAAAAGAAATATGACAATTTATTTACTTGATTTTAGTTTCTATCTATAATTTTCTATTTATAAATTATTATAATAAAATATATGTCCAAATTAAAAACAGCTCTATATATTAACTGCTATAATTTTTATAACAGGTTGTAAAAGTAATATGAAAAATGAAAACAATATTTCATTACCGCAATATGTAACTTTGAACATTCAAACCTTAAATAGGTCAGAGGATAAAACTATTAGAATAAAGGTAAAAACTTTAAACTTTCCGTTATCTTCGGAAGATTTACGTGATATATCTATTTTAGAAAAGAAATATGATCAAGAAGAAAATTGTGCAGGACTTGCTGCACCGCAAATAGGCATATCAAAATGTATAATAATATTTGCAGTACATGAAGATGCAGAGTTAAAAAAATGGCGTCCTGACCTTAAGGATACAATGCCTAAAACTATTTGGATTAACCCCTCATATAAACCGATAGGTATTGATAAACATGAAGATTACGAGGGATGCTTTTCTGTTGAAAATGCTACAGGACCGGTAGCAAGATTCAAGAAAATTCATTATCACGCATATGATATAAATGGAAATCAAATTCAAGGTATCGCAGAAGGATTTTTAGCAAGAGTTATCCAGCATGAAATCGATCATCTAAACGGAAAAGTATTTTTAGATTATGTAGCTCCCAAAAAAATAATGACTAAAGAAGAATATTTAGAAATGCGTAAAAAAGCAATGGAGCAGGAAAATATAAAATCTTAGAGTTCTCTAAATCTCAAATATCATTCTAGCTAAAATTTGAGTATGTCATTCCCGCAAAAGCGGGAATCTAGAAAAAAGCGAAATTATCCAAGCTTTTAATATGAAAAATTAACTATATTTGTATCTTTTAGTTACTGAATTCCTGCCTTCGCAGGAATGACATTGTTCCATGTTAAGGCAACGTAAATTTACTTTATATTATTTGGTATAATACTATTGCATCGGATACGGAACGCATGAGGTGTTCGCCTAAAGCTTCATCTTCATCACCTGTTACATTATTTATAATTTTCCCGCCCATGAATAATGTAGAAGAACCGCCACCGTCTAAATTGATTACCGATTCATATCCAAGGCTTAACATATAATCTGCAAGTTCTGTTTTAGTTAATCCTATCACAGTATCATTAACAAGGTGTTTTTCTAAAATTTTTAAAGCTTCAGGAATTGTTAATTTATCAACATTTATTTCTTTCTCTTTCCGTAATATTGATCTTACTTGCACAAGCTTAAGGTCTTTTACATGTTGCTTATAAATATGCTCGACTACAACTATAACTATAGTGCCGTCACTCCTAAAGCAGTACGAGCATGAGCCAGATCATCTTGCTTTGGATTATCTACAACATTTTTACCGTTTTGAACCAATAGGGAATACCGGTTACTATTGAAGCAGTGTTACTTAAATTTATAAGCTTACCGTCTTTATCGATAAATTCCAAATTTAACTTTACAGAATCATTTATATTTACTACCGGCAAACTTGTTTCTTGTGGAAAGGACAATATAAAGCCTTTCTGTGGAATTTGATTATCACCATGCTTACTTATTGCCGTAACAATAAAATTAGACCTATTCTGATCAATCAAAATTTCTTTGTTAGTATACGGCGTTAACGTGGTAGACGCCCAAACATCATTATAGAAAGTAATATCTTTTAGGTTTGAAAAATAATTAACTTGATTTGGAATAACAGATTTATCGCCTATTTCTACTAAAATTTTTGCACTAGCCTTGGTAATTTGCATATTGCCCTGATCTATAATTAACAAACTTTGTAGTTGTTTTCTAAGACTAAATAGCTTGCCGTCAATCATTAAAGTAAGGCTTGGTCTGCCGTCATCACTACCGGCGATTTCAAAGAATCCGGCATTAATAGCAGCAGCTGCATTAGTACGGTGTGCCATAACGTTTACTGTTTCTCTGCCTATAACCTGATTATGAGCTTTAACTAGTTTTAACCCAAAATTCTTAGGATCAATAGTTAACACATGAATCACATGCTTATCTTTCTCATAACGATTATATGTTAAGCCTTTATATTCCTTTGCGTATATTTTAAAACTGATTATTAAAGCAAGAAATAAGTAAACTAATCTAATCATATTGTTTTACTTTTTTTAACAATAAAATTTAACCATAATGCCTCTTTACTTGGAGAGAATCTCTTACTCTTTTCCGTCCATATTTTAACTATTTCAAAAAGCCTGTTAAAATAAGGTTTTATTGTATCTTCATGCATATTGTAAAAATCGCGATCATCACGTTGTATAATATCTGAACCGTATCCGTAAGAAGCATAAAAAATGCCTTCCGGCTTTAATGCAGCATGAATTTTTTATACACATTGATTGCTTCATTGTTAAGGTACATGAAGGAGAGTTGCTTGAGCCCAAACACCATCAAACGACTCCTTAAAATCGATATCTTGAAGTGGAGTGCAATACATCTATTCCGGTTGCTTTTGTAGCTAATTTAACCATTTCGGTTGAACCGTCAAAAGCAGTAACTTGATATCTTTGACTTAAAAAATATTTTGTATCACGACCAACTCCGCAACCTGCATCTAAAATATGAGCTTGTTCAGGTAAATAGCTAGTAAATGCTTTATAGTTATCAGACAAATCTGCATTGATTGTTCTGCTATAAAACTCTTGAGCGTTATTATTATAATATTGTATATTGTTCATAATTTTATATTTTTCCCAACTATTGGTATATTTATACTCACCCAACAATAAAATACAAATAATTTCTATTATATATTATATATTAGACTTCTTTTCGAACTCGCTTATAGGGAGGAATTTAGAGGAAACACAGAACGCAGCACCGCAGCGTATAAAAAAGTACGTGAGCGAGTACCGGATTGACATACAAATTACCCCTAGAAGTAGAGTTCCAAAAGAAGTCTATTGACTATTAGACTTAAAAATGGTCTACTTATCAAGAATAAGGCTTAAGGTTTATATGATAAAAAAAATAATATTTGGAATAGCTATTTTCCTTATTAGTACAAGTTGCTTTGCCAATAGTACAACTTCTGACGGCTCAAAAAAAGATGCAGCAAAAACTAACTATGTTACAACACAAAAAATTATAGATGATTTTTCTGCTTACGCCGGTACTATAAAACCGGAAGTACGGGAGGAAATACAAAAATATAGAACAGCAATAGTCAAGATTAATAAGAAGAAACGTGAACTATATAACAGCCTTTCCAAAGAGGCTCAAAATTTTTTAGCAGAGCAACAAAAATATAAACAAAAACTATCTATCTCTAAACTACCGGCAGAAAACGACCAAAAGAATAATACTGCTGATTCTAATGATAATGAGAGCAAAGATACAAAATAAATTACTTTTCTTAGCCGTTATTGTGCGGGTCAAAAATCGTCATTGCGAGCAGCCGTAGGCTGTGCGGCAATCTCATGAAATAATAACAAACTCCTGAGATTGCTACGCAATTTCCTCGCAATGACGGATAAACCTATCCATACAATAACTCTGCTTTTAGCTAGGTATTTCATAAATCTGCTCTACTACACCATCAAGACCCATTAAAAAAGTATAAACTTTTAATTGGGGGAATTTTTCTTTTATTATATCACGGGCCTTGTTTAAGATTGCTGCATGTGCTGCCGTTTCTTTTTCCTTGGTATTTAGCTGTTCCTGACCTATAAGTATTTTATAAGCTCCACATTCTCTATGATCAAGAAAAACAATTTGTTTTATGTTATGTAATTCTTGCAAAATCTCAATAGTATCTTCTATTGTTTTTCCCCAATAAGTATATTTGTCGTTAACGAGAGCAAGCGATGCACCGGGCAGTGATACTTTATCAAAATTATCTTCTAATCCTAATTGCTTCATTAATTTATCTGTTTCGTCTATTAATCTAAAATCTACACAACTAATTAAAAGAGTAGAAGCTTCATTTAATGTTTTTAAATGTTCATTACTTACTTCTACCTTTACAACCTTCTTATTGGCCATATCATTGTTAGCAGCGTAAAGATTTAAACTAGACACCATAATAAACCCTAAAATTATATATTTTACATGTATCATAAAATTCTCCTATTTAAAAATATTTCTTACAGGCTTTAAAATAAGAATAACCTGTAATGATTGTTAAAAAAGCGGCAATCCATAAAATTATTTCCCCTACTGTATCTAAATAAATAATTCCTGAACCTTTTGAGCCTAGTATCAATATCGATAAAGCAAACATTTGTAAAAACGTTTTTACCTTAGCGAGTCTCGATACAGGCACACTAACCTTTACTAGAGCTAAAAATTCCCGAAGACCGCTAACTAAAAATTCTCGTGCTAAAATTAATAAGCAAGGTATCTCATCTACATTATCTTTTTTTAGTAGCATGATAATAACACAACCTACAAGTAGCTTATCTGCTATAGGGTCAAACATCTTCCCAAAACTTGTAACTAAATTATATTTTCTTGCAATATAACCGTCAAAAAAATCCGTAATACTAGCTAAAACAAATAATAATGCCCCAAGTTTACGTGCAAGTGAATTATTTATATAAAATACCAGTATAATAACCGGAATTACCATTATTCGAGCAATAGTTAGATAATTAGGTAAATTTTTATCTATTCTCATTAATTAATTAAATTTATTAATATAATATTGTTGAATGATGGATAGAATATTATTCCAAGACCAATATATTAAAAGTCCTACAGGAAAACTACTAAACATAAATAAAAAAATTAGCGGCATAAATTTCATTACTTGAGCTTGCATCGGATCCGCAGGTTCAGGACTCATTTTTTGCTGTAAGAACATAGTAATAGCCATTAAAATAGGCCATGCTCCAATCATTAAAAATGATGGCGGCGAGAACGGTAATAAGCCGAATAAATTAAAAATAGTAGTAGGGTCAGGTGCAGATAAGTCTTTAATCCAGCTGTAAAACGGTGCTTGCCGCATTTCAATAGTTACATACAATACTTTATAGATGGAGAAAAATACCGGAATTTGAACAAGTATAGGTAAACAACCAGCTACCGGATTTACTTTTTCTTTTTTATATAAAGCCATAATTTCTTGATTTAAACGTGCTTTATCATCACTGTATAAATTTTTTATCCTATCGATTTCCGGCTGTAAATTTTTCATTTTTTTCATCGAACGATAAGACTTATTGGCTAAAGTAAACATTAATAGCTTAATTATAACCGTAACAATTAATATACTAACACCGAAATTACCGACATAACCATAGAAAAAATTCATGGCGTAGAAAACCGGTTTGGTAATTATATAGAACCAGCCGAAATCAATAGCTCTATCAAATAATTTAATATTATATTGCTTTTCATATTTATCAAGCAAGTCTACTTTTTTTGCTCCAGCAAAAATTCTGCTTTTAATTGAAAAATTTTCGCCGGGCTTTATTATTTGTACCGGTGAAATAAAATCTACCTGATATCTTTCAGTCCCTTGCTTAAAAGCATAATTAAAATTCGAGCTGTAATTACTTGATTTATCCGGAATCAAGGAAGATAACCAATATTTATCGGTAATTCCTATCCAGTCAACCTTACTTGCTACAAATTTTTCACTTTTCTTATCTTTAATATCATCATAAGAATATTCTTTAAGATTCTCGTCTATACACCCAATAGGTCCTTGATGTAATATATTCACTGCTTTCTCTACGGCAATATATTTACGATTTATTAAACCGTAAGATTGCACAGGAAGTTCTTTATCACTATTATTAACGATGGTGTGCTCTATAGTAAATAAATAGTTTTCATCGACAGTAATAGTAACTAAAAATTTAACTCCGTCTTCATTAACCCAAAATAAATGAACAGGTTTTTCAGGGCTTAATATTTCACTATCACTATTCCATATAGTATCGTTGTTAGGGAGTTTTACACTAGATAAATTACTAACTAAACCAACTTCAGCAAAATATGCATTTTCTGTATTAGCCGGTGAAAATAATCTCACTTCAGGACTATTTTTAGATAAATCTTGTTTATATTTCTTTAATATTAAATCATCAAACCTAAGTCCTTTTAATGAAATAGAACCGATAAGTGATTCAGATTCTATTTTAATACGCTGTACTTGACTTTCTTCTTGAAGAATAATACCAGTTGCAGGTTCGACTAAAGCTTTTAACTGTTGTTTCTTTAAATTTTCTGCTTTCTGCACTGCTATTTGCTGTTGCTGTTTTTTTTGTTCAGGTTTTACAATAAAATACTGCCAACCGAAAATTATACTTAAAGACAGTATAATAGCGGCTATTAAATTAATTATATTATTATTCATTCCTAGGTCTTAAATTTTAATATTTTTAAAGCTTAAAGTTTTAGAGCATTTAGAGAAAATAATCAAGTAGTATATATACTTCTTTGCTTTCAAAAGTAGTGAATATCCAAGATGAAAGACAACTTCCATCTTGGATACAAATTTAATTTATTTTTTTATTTTTACTACTTTTCATTTTACTTCGGATATGTTATACCACTCCTATATTCTGAAATATTTTTAATTTAAATTCAGGAAGTATAGAAATGAAATGTTCAGAAATATTGTCCTGTATATTTTCATAACCTACTAAATTTACTTCTTTAACAAAGATATATATTTCTATAGGCAACCCATTAATCGTAGGTTCAAGCTGTCTTACTAGAAAAGTAAACCCTTCGGTATAAACTGCCGGATTATTTTTTAGATATTCCTGAATATATAATTTGAATAGTTTAATGTTGGTTAAATCTTTCTCTTCTTTATCAAGAGTGATTTTATCTATTACATCCTTTGATATATAAGGAGATTTTTTTAGTGCTTTTAAAATAGTAGCATCACAGAAGTTAATAGTTGCCATATTAATATTAAATACTCTCTTTACCCTTCTTGCTCCTGATTCACTAATTCCTCTATAATTAGTTACGTTAGAATTTAAAATGCTGTAAGTAGGAACTGTGGAAATAGATTGGTCAAAATTCCTAATTGTTACTACGGAAATAGTAATTTTTTCAACTGTTCCTTCAATTTTGCCTATACGTACCCAGTCTCCAATATTAATAATTTCTTGAGTAGTTAGTTGCAAGCTTGCAAGTAATCCTAAAACGGTATCTTTGAAAACAAATGTTAAAAGAGCTGCGGCTGCACCTAAGCTTGTTAAGAATGTACTAAGCGAAATATTTAATATATATGAAATAGTTACCATTGCTACAATAACTATGACAATAATTTTTAATATTTGAAAATATAAGCTAAGCGGTGCATTTTTTGTAACGGCTTTGATTCTATTGTGATACAGATCTGCAAAAGCATCTATAAGCGTTAATAATAACATCGTCACAGATATACCAGTATATAAGATTACTATAGTATCTTTGATTCCCAGTAATACATGTGCTTTAAAAGAAGTAGGATGAAAAATCTTTCCCCAACATACAAAGTAAAGTGCTAATAAAGTATGTAATAAATAACGAAATATAGGATATTTTTTTATCCTTGCATAATCATCATAATGATGTCTAGTTAAATAATTTTTTACAGGAATAAAAATTAATCTTTTAATTAGAAATATCACCGGTATAAGAGATACTAACATAACAAACAATAATACTAACTCAGTACTTGAGGTATGATATAGATCCATTAAATATTGCATATTTTACCTATCATTATTATTATAAATATAAATCTTTTTTATTATTACTAAGAATTTTATTTTTATCAATAATTTTAACTCAAAAGAATTTGGTATTGCTAAGCAAATATAGATACTATCATTGCGAAGCCACGAAGCAGCTGCGGCAACCCATAAAAATAATAAAAAACTGAATTGCCTCGTCAATTACTTACGTAATTTTCCGTAACTCAAACGTTAAATGAATTAAATAACTTATTTATCTATGACATTTCCTAATATCAATCCAATTATTTTCTCTATAGGTCCACTTGCTATCTCTTGGTATTCTCTTTCATATGTAATAGGAATTTTGCTAGGCTGGTTCTATGCAAATAAAATTATAGAAAAATTTAAGCCTCAAATTACCAAAAAAAATCTAGAAGATTTCATTACTTATGCCGTTATAGGCATAATAGTCGGAGGCAGGCTAGGGTTTGTTTTATTATATAACCCTTCTAGATATTTTTCAAATCCAATAGATATCTTAAAAACTTATGAAGGCGGGATGTCTTTCCATGGCGGAGCTTTAGGGGTGATTATTGCTGCTTATTTGTTTTGCCGAAAATATAAAATTAATTTTTTAAGTCTCACGGATATAATAGCCTCTGTAGTACCTATCGGATTATTTTTAGGTAGAATCGCTAATTTTATTAACGGCGAACTATACGGACGTATTACAAATTCTTCTTTTGGTATGATTTTTCCGAATAGCGATTTGATGCCAAGACATCCTAGTCAATTATATGAAGCTTCTTTTGAAGGTTTAGTATTATTTAGTATCTTAGCATATGCAACATTTAAGCACAAAACTCTTAAAAAGTGCGGTTTAAACTCAGGAATATTTTTAACATTTTACGGTCTTTTCCGAATCACTATTGAAATATTTAGAGAACCCGACATACAAATCGGGTTTATTTTAGATAGCTTAACTATGGGACAAATTTTATCTGTACCTATGTTACTTTTAGGAAGTTATTTAATATGTCAATCGAATCCAAAATAAGACAATTAATTGATCAAAACGGTTATATTACTTGCGATGTCCTCATGCAGGAGGTATTAAACTTAAATCCTACTTCCTATTATAAGCAAGTAAAATCATTGGCTAACGAAGGTGACTTTGTTACGGCTCCTGAAATTTCACAGCTATTCGGTGAAATTATCGGCTTATGGTGTATCAGAGAGTGGCAAAGAATTGGCTGCCCAAAAAGTCTTAGTTTAGTAGAGCTTGGTCCTGGTCGAGGTCTATTAATGCGTGATTTACTACGTACTGCAAAATTAGTACCGGAATTTTATAAAGCTTTATCAATTGAACTAATAGAAATTAATAAAAATTTTATTGCTCATCAAAAGGCTAATTTACAAGATATTAATTTACCGATTAGTCATCAATCATTTGTAGAAGATATACCAAAAAAACCTACTATAATAATAGCTAACGAATTCTTTGATGCTATACCGATAAAGCAATATATTAAAGTCAAGGAATTATGGTATGAAAGGATATTTGTAGTGCAGCCGGTAGACGAAAGAATTAAATACGATAAAATAAGCGTTAATAAGCAATTACAAGAATATCTGCTGCGTACTCATATTGAAGCAAAAGACGGGGCAGTACTTGAAGAATCTTATAAATCGATAGAAATTATAAAATTTATAGCGCAGCATCTAAAAAGACTAAGCGGCAGTGGCTTAATAATAGATTACGGCTATGATATAGCTCCGAATGGTAGAACTAGATATCAATATAATCAAACATTACAAGCGGTTAAAAACCATAAATATTGCCCCATCCTTGAAAATCTTGGAGAAGCTGATTTATCGGCACATGTGGATTTTTATGCATTAAAGACGGTAGCTAAAAACAACAAAATAAACGTAATAGATACAATATCGCAACGAGATTTTTTAATAGAAAATGGAATCTTATTACGCAAACAAACATTGCAAGACAAGCTTAATGATAGACATCTTTCCAAATTCGCTTATAGAGAGGAATTTAAAGGAGACACGAAACGCAGCACCGCAGCGTACACTTTAGTACGTGAGGATGCGAGTATCGGATCGACGTATAAATTACCTCTAGAAGTAGAGTTTGGAAAGATGTCTGAGCAGGCACAAATAATAGAAAGACAGGTAGAAAGACTAATATCACCGAAACAAATGGGAGAATTATTTAAAGTATTACAAATTATGAATTAATTTAGGTTTTGTAGACATTTCTAATTGATTGGCTATTTTTTGCTGCAAATTATAAGATTTTTTTGAAATACGAATAACTATTCCGGCAAAAATCTTATTAATTTTCGCTACAAAATACCTCAAAATAGCAAATCAATTAGAAATGTCCACAAAACCTAGGTTCTGAGTCTTGATTATAAATGGACAACTTAAGTCCCCTTCTTCACATTTCAGCATGGCTTCAAATTCTTTTATATGCTCTTCGGTTTTTCCTGTAAGACACATAAGTAGTATCATTGGATATACGGAACCGTCATAAACCCCAAAACTTCGAAATTCACAATCAGCACCTCGGTACTTAATCCATAAATTTTGGGATTTTTTAAGTAAATTAACTTATTCTTGTTTGTCTGAAATATGTTTTAATATTTCTTGGTATATTTGATTTAGTTTCTTATCAACTTTCTTATATTCTGCAGCGACACAATAATTCATGTCACCTTGTGTCAAGGTATTATTACAATCAACAGAAAATAATTGCTTTTTTCATTATTTTATCATTTTTAAAAATAATTAATTAAGAATCACACACCGTGACGTCCTGCAATTAAACTTTTTATTTTACCGATAGCTTTAGCAGGATTTAAGCCTTTCGGGCAGGTCTTAGTACAGTTCATAATCGTATGACAACGGTAAAGCTTAAATGGGTCTTCTAAAGCTTCAAGACGTTCACCGGTATTATCATCCCTTGAATCGGCAATCCATCTATATGCTTGTAGTAAAATCGCAGGACCCAAATATTTATCACCGTTCCACCAATAGCTAGGACAAGAAGTAGAACAACAAGCACATAATATACACTCATATAAACCGTCAAGCTTTTCTCGGTCTTTAATCGACTGTAACCTTTCAGAGTTTGAAGGGGTAGGGCTATCGGTTTTGAGCCAAGGTTCTATAGATTCGTATTGTGCATAAAAATGCAACATATCAGGTACTAAATCTTTCACTACTTTCATATGAGGAAGCGGATAGATTTTGATATCGCCTGATATATCTTCTATTGGTTTTATGCATGCTAAAGTATTTGTACCGTCAATATTCATTGCACAACTACCGCAAATTCCTTCCCGACAAGAACGCCTAAAAGTTAACGAAGAATCGATTTCGTTTTTGATTTTAATTAAAGCATCTAAAACCATCGGTCCGGTTTTGCTTAAATCTATCTCAAAACTATCGATAGTAGGATTCTCATCAAGATCAGGGTCATACCTATAAATTTTTATCTTTCTAGGTTTAAGCATTTCCTCTTGTTCTTTATGCTCTCTACCTTTTTTTACTACTGAATTTGGCGGTAACCTTAACTCTGCCATTTAAGTACTCTCTTAAAATTTGTTTTTAGAACTATACAAAATAATTAGCTAATTCACAATCTTTAATACCTGTTACGTGGATAACATTAATGTCTCTAGGTTACCATGCTACTTACAGTTACTCACAAGGTATTGCCAGCGTGGATACCGATGTCATTCCCGCAGAAGCAGGAATCCAAAAAAAATAGTCTTAGTATTAACAAAATAAACCTAAAAAAACAAGTTTTTTGTAGGTTTTACTGGATTCCCGCTTCTGCGGGAATGACATCAAGAGCATTTACTGGTCCACGCAACAATGCCTACTCACAATGACGAATTTATAGTTAGCAATCCATATACGAAGATCAACTTCAAAAAGAGCCAGGAGTTCACAAGACGAGGAATGCAGCGTATACTTAATACGTGAGTACCGCAGTACTTGTAGAACGACGTAGCCAATTTTTGAAGTTGATCAAGTATATTCCATTATCCATTAAACTGCTCTTATTGAGTCATATATATTTGCTATTATTTGTGGAATTACTGAATTGCCTATAACCCTTTAATCCATCTGCAACATAATGATCTTGAGGGAAACCCATTAAACATTTACATTCATTGATTGTTAGTCTTCTTATCTTATCATTTATATAATAAAGACCGGTTCTAGTACCGAGACCGCCACCAAAAGCTGATAAAGCGAATGACCGGAAAGGGCTGTAAATCCTTTCACCTTGACTGCCTTGATTAACTTGACCAATCCTAATTGGCTTTAATTGCTTTTCAACCGGTGTTTTATCTAAAATAACATCATCTCTATTAATATATACGTTTTTATCAACATCCTGTTCTTAAATATCATTAAGAAAAATCCTTTCATAAGACTCTTCCGGTTTTACATATTTGAGTGTATATTCACTGCTAAAATCTTTTCGTAAACAAACAAAATAAACTCTTTCTCTTTGTTTGCGGTACTCCAAATAATGAAGCATTTAACACATTTCTATATACTTTATAGCCAATCTCATCTAATTTTTGGTCTATAGTTTCAATTACGCTGCCATTATTATATTCAGAATATTTTTAACATTCTCAAGCAATAATATGTAGTGTGATATTGTGCTATTCTGATTATTTCATACAAGAGTCTACATCTCCTATACCAAGCTCTTACCTGAAATACTAAAAGA
>NZ_JAQCNX010000085.1:0-510 GCF_036857515.1 Candidatus Rickettsia tasmaniensis
ACCTGCTTCTGATCTAAAGCACGGGGTGTAAGCAACATAACGCATCGGTAATTTTTCTCTTGGTATAATAGTATCGGCGACTATATTTACTAAAGATACTTCTGCGGTTGGAATTAGTCTGTAACCATTGGTTATTGCAAAAGACTCTTCGGCAAATTTAGGTAGTTGTCCTGCATTATACATAGCATTATCTCGAACTAATACCGGAGGTGATATCTCAAAGAAATCCAACTCTTTAGTATGAACATCAAGCATTGCCAAATTCTTTATATCTTGCTTTCATTCTACGTGCTTGAAAATCTCCACAATTAGAACAGCTAGCAATTTCGCGATATTGCTTTTGTCCCGGAAGCCATACTTCTATATCATAGGTTTTTTTTGCCGCAAATCCCATATCTCCGGTGCAAAGTAACATAACACGATAAGGAAGATTCAGTTTTTGTAAAATAGTCTCTGATGCATTAGTTATATATTCATGCTCATTTTTTGATTCTTCAGGGGTAGTAATAG
>NZ_JAQCNX010000090.1:0-575 GCF_036857515.1 Candidatus Rickettsia tasmaniensis
AAAGTCGCCCTCTAGTTCCGTTCGACTTGCATGCCTCATCCACGCTGCCAGCATTCAATCTGAACCAAGATCAAATTCTCAGAAAAAATTTCTTGAAAATTTGCTCATATTAGATCCAGCCCCACCTTTCGGTAGGGCTACCTTGTTACGACTTCATCCCAGTCATCAACCTTACCTTAGGCGCCTCTTCCCTTGCGGTTAAGCCAGCGACTTCGGGTAAAACCAACTCCCATGATGTGACGGGCGGTGTGTACAAGGCCCGGGAACGTATTCACGACGTTGTTGCTGACACGTCATTACTAGCAATTCCAACTTCATGTAGTCGAATTGCAGACTACAATCCGAACTGAGATCGGCTTTCTCGGATTTGCTCCACCTTACGGTCTTGCTGCCTTCTGTACCGACCATTGTAGCACGTGTGTAGCCCCAGACATAAAGGCCATGCGGACTTGACGTCATCCTCACCTTCCTCCTAGTTAACCTAGGCAGTCTCATTAGAGTCCCCACCTTCACGTGTTGGCAACTAATGATAAGGGTTGCGCTCGTTGCGGGACTTAACCCAACACCTCACGGCA
>NZ_JAQCNX010000069.1:0-574 GCF_036857515.1 Candidatus Rickettsia tasmaniensis
ATGCTTGATGTTCATACTAAAGAGTTGGATTTCTTTGAGATATCACCTCCGGTATTAGTTCGAGATAATGCTATGTATAATGCAGGACAACTACCTAAATTTGCCGAAGAGTCTTTTGCAATAACCAATGGTTACAGACTAATTCCAACCGCAGAAGTATCTTTAGTAAATATAGTCGCCGATACTATTATACCAAGAGAAAAATTACCGATGCGTTATGTTGCTTACACCCCGTGCTTTAGATCAGAAGCAGGTAGTAGCGGTAGAGATACAAGAGGTATGATTAGATTACATCAGTTCGGTAAAGTTGAGCTAGTATCTATTACTACCCCTGAAGAATCAAAAAATGAGCATGAATATATAACTAATGCATCAGAGACTATTTTACAAAAACTGAATCTTCCTTATCGTGTTATGTTACTTTGCACCGGAGATATGGGATTTGCGGCAAAAAAAACCTATGATATAGAAGTATGGCTTCCGGGACAAAAGCAATATCGCGAAATTGCTAGCTGTTCTAATTGTGGAGATTTTCAAGCACGTAGAATGAAAGCAAGATATAAAGAATTTGGCA
>NZ_JAQCNX010000079.1:0-640 GCF_036857515.1 Candidatus Rickettsia tasmaniensis
AAAATCTTTTTAAAAATATAGAAAAATCAAAAAACGTTAGTTTGCCAAGATTTATATATGCATTAGGCATAAGGCATATCGGTGAACAAAATGCTAAATTGCTTGCTAGAGAATTTGGCAGCTATAATAATTTTATAGCTCAAATGGAATTGCTTAGAACAAATGAGCCTGATATTTATCAAAAACTAAACAATTTAGAAGGAATCGGTGATAAGATTTTAGTAGATATTATTGATTTTTTGGATGTTAAAGAAAATGTTGAGCTTATCAAAAAACTTGGTGAAATATTAAATATTGAAGATTATAAAGAGACTAGAGAACAGAGTAGTTTAACGGACAAGATAGTCGTATTTACCGGTAGTTTACCGACGATATCTAGAGCGGATACGGCTAAAAGACCGCTCAAATATTTTGTATATTCAGGAGGGGTAACTGAACAGAATCTCGCTTCTTCACAAGATCAATTACTTACAAAATTAAAAGAATGCGGCTTTAACATTAATGAAGTATCTAAACTTGCGAGTTCTGAAGAAGAAATTTTCGCCTTTTACGAATATCTCAAAACCAATAGAGAAAATTTACCTTATGAAATTGATGGAGTAGTATATAAGCTAAATGATTTTGCACTGCAAAATAGAAT
>NZ_JAQCNX010000013.1:0-26480 GCF_036857515.1 Candidatus Rickettsia tasmaniensis
CAAATTGCTAATGATGAGGTTAGTAATGAATCGACAAATGACTTAGAATATGTGGCTACCTTCAACCTAGTTCCAGCAATTGATGTAGATGGTCAATTAAGAGTACACGTGGCTTCCGGTAGCCGAGAAATTGCACTTAATGCAGGTAGCGGTAATGGAACAAGAGGGACAATAAGGCTTAACAAATTTTTTACCGATGGGATAGGAGCTCCTCTAAATCACAATCCAGCTACAATTACAGGAACCATCTTTGCCCAAACTATTCAGCAGATAGGGAACCAGTATCAGCCTATTAATATAGGAGTAGACACGCCGTATGGTGTGGATTGGGTAACGGCAATTGGATACCGGCGCGGGAGGATTAGTACAATTTACGCAGAACTCGTTAGTACGATTTCAGCAAGATGTAATTTCTGATATAGATTTTAACGGTACGGCCGCACAAGTAACAATCGCTGATGGTAAGAATGTTGGTGGGGCTACCGGTGGTAATATAGATAATAAATTAGGAGGAGGTGCGAATATATTAAATTTTGTCGGTAATAGTACGGTTATCGGTAATGTAGGAGCTACAAATCCGGTTAATGTATTAAATGTTCAAGGCAATAATGCTGGTACAATAAACCTTGCTGCGGGCGGTAATTTAGCGGCAGTAACAAGTAGCGGAGGTGTTAACGGCATTGTTAATGTTTGAGGAGTAGGTACGCTTGGACCTGTAACAGGTATTGCGGCTTTGAATTTTAACGGAGCAGGGAATGTTGTGATAGTCGAAGCATCTAGTGCAACTACTCTTACCATAAATAATGCAGGTGTGGTAGCTACAGCTGCGGGTGGTTTTACCAGTAATGCTGAGGTCGGAGCAGGCCAACTTACAACAAATACTACGGGTAATGTTACTGTCGGAACAGGAACATATACAGGAAATATTACCGGTAATGCAACTTTTGGCGGGGCCCGGAACTATTAACACAACAGTTATTACAGGACAGACTGATTTTAAAGGGTCTGCAGGTACGGTTAACGTTAATGATACCGGTACTTTAGCAGCAGTGACAAGTAGTGCAGCAACTAACAGTAATTTAGTATTTTTAGGAGGCGGTAACGTTACCGGAGTCATAAATAATATTGGAGCAATTAGTGTTAATGCAGCAGGTAATAAAACGGTTATCTTTTAAAAAAGTGTATCCGCTACTTCTTTAACACTTGATAACAGTGTTGTGGCGAATTTACAAGACTCGCTTACAACAAGCGGTAACGTGGATTTTACCAATGGCGGTGTTTTAGAGTTTTCGGGAGCAAATCCTGCAGGTTATTTACTTAACAGCCAAATCAAAAACGGGAACACAGGAACATTAAACGTTTATACTACCAGCACTACTTTAACGGCTACTGATTCAAGTATAGGTACGGTAAACACAATTAATATCTGGCAGGGAAATGCAGCCGCAGCATTTACTATAGAGATGTATCTAACAAGGCTTTAACGCTAGGAAGTGCTATTAATTTGAATAATACTAAATCCGTATTTGGTTTAACTATTAGCAAAAATCAACAAGTTACCTTTATGAATAGTGTCGATAGTTTTGCCGGTGGAGGCGGTAGCGTCAATTTAAGTAGTACTTCTAGTACTATACCTAATAACAATGTGTTAACTTTGCAGGGTAATTTGGGTAATGAAACTCTTGGCACAAAGGCAAATCCCCTTGCTGTTATAAATGTTAGTGGTAATGTCGGTGTTGTTGGTACTAATGCTACGTTAGGTACAAATGGACTTGATGTGAGTAATACTGCAGTGCTTAATATTGCTGCTGGCGGGGTTTTTGCCGATGCATCACTTACCTCGGCTAAGATTGCCAAAATTAATATCGGTGAGGTTAATGCTGGACCAGCCGTTTATGCCCTTGATGCATTAAACGGTGATTTTCCATTAGATGCACCAGGTGTTACATTCGTGAATCCCGCATCTGTTTTAAAGTTAATGACTACCGTAGCTAGCGGCAAGAACAGTACTATAGAGTTAACAGGTAATATAGAGCCAGTTGTTCCAAATACCGGTGTAGTTGAGATAAATGCAAGAAATGCTAATACCAAGTTAACAATAGATGGTATGGCTAATAAGTATGCTATCGGAACAAAAGCAAATCCGGTGAGTAAAGTACAACTTACAGGGCACGGAACACTGGTAATAACTGCTCTTAATACCCCAAATATCGACGTATCCGTTGCAAAAGTTGCTATAGGATCAAGTTGGATCAAATGTTTTTTTCTCCACTCCTTCCGGTCCTATTAATAGCGAGCTTGGGGCTGTAAAGATTGACGGTAATATGAATTTCCAAAATAATGCCGGTACCGCACTATTTGCTAGTGATATAGCAAATAATATAACAAGTACCGGAGGTACTAACGGTACTATAGGTACAGTTGACGGTAACGGAAACTCAACGAATACAATTACGAACCTTGCAATGTTAAAAGCGGGTGCGGACAACAGCACCGTTACGATTAACGCCGGCGGTAATATGTCAATTGCTGAAATCCAAGGAACCGGCACAGGTAATATAGTGTTTACTCAAGCAACTAATTTAACCGTTGGTATTAACATCACAGGCGGTAAAGCTGTGGATTTAATGTTTACCGGTCCAAGCAGCGTTAGTGGAGCTATAGGTAGCAGTACTTCAAAAGTAGGTGATATAACTATTAGCGGTGATGTATTAAATTGTACCGGAGGTATTAATGCAGGATATGTAATATTAATAAATGGTGGCGACATAAAATTTAAGGGAACAACGAATAGTTTAGATATTTCTGAAGGATCAAGCTTTTCTCCTTTTGCTTTAGCTATAAATCCTGAGGATAGCGTGGTAATTTTTGATGAATCTACCGCTATTACTGATTCCGGTAGTATAGGTACTAAAGGAATGGTCGATATAGTTCAAATAGACGGGGGTGATGTTACAATTCCAAGGTACCGTGAAAACAAGGCTCGATTTCATTTACTACTGCTCAGTCTGCAACTTTAAGCCTTAATAATACAAGTATAATAAATGAATCAATTACGACCACAGGTAATAAAATCCATATTCTTGCAATATCAAATGATTTAACAATTGGAGCTAGCGGTAGTGGTTCGGTAGGTTCAGACTCAAATCACCTTAAAACCGTTCAGTTCAACGGTGTAGACAGTAAAATCACAATCGATAGCGAAGGTTTTTACTCGAGTATAACAACCAAGACTAATAATCAAGGTACGGCAATATTTAACGCTAATAATGGTTTTACCGATGATTTAGGCGGTGAGAATTAAAACCTTAAACTAGTTCAGTAGTAATAAAGGTAAAAGGGGATACCTATGCTAAAGATATTACTATTGATGCCAGTAAATCAGCGGTATTTACCGGTTATAACAGTAGAAGTTTAGACATTCCGTCAGCCACGGTCGGCGGTGTTAAAGTGCCAAGAGCAACAACAAAATTTCATTACAAAACAAAAATCGTTTCAGAGAACTTCAAAGGGAACAGCAGCAACTCTTCAGCGGAATACACTAATGCTGTACTTGTACAAGCACCGATTAACGGCGGTAGTCATAAATTCGATGATGATGTATGGTTACAAAAAGCGGTAACAGGCACTAATGCTATTACTTTTGCACCGAAGAAAACCGCTTTTATTGTATCGGATTTAGGAGCAAATACTATAAGTTGCCGATCAAGCAACAATGATGTTTACCTGTGATAATACTAGCGTAAATGTCGGGGGCAATATCTCAGGAAGTAATATAACTTTCGATCTTGGTAATAATAAAGTTACTTATACAGGCTCTGCTACTCCTACCGGTGAGCTTATTATAAATGTCTTCTATGATACTATAAATGCAGGGCAAACAGGCAACGCTAATAGCAGTAATATAGTACTCGCAAGCGGTAGTACCTTTGATTTATCAAATGTTTCTTCAATTAAAGTATTTTTAACTGCACAAAATAATCCGTTTGCTATTGTATTGGGCAGGGTAGTGCTTATCCTATCATCACCACGGCAGGAGGTAATATCATAGTCGGTAATGCTGCAAGCTTACCGTTTAATGTAACCGCTAATGAAGGTGGTTTTGTCAGATGGCAAATTACAGGTAATTCCTTTGTACTTTTACCGATAGAACCAACAGGAGATGTAACAATAGATAATATCATCAAAATTTTAATAAATACTCCTGTCGGTAATGTTATAGTAAATACCCTTGTAGGGCAAAGACGAGAAGTAGTTGAACATCTATTGCCTATAAAATTCAAAGACCTTCAAATGAAATACATAGAATAACTACTCCGCTTATTACCCCAATGGGGTCCTTCCGTCGGTCCGAGTGTTGGAGGTTTTAGCCCTCTACAGCTGCCACCAACTAGCGGTAGTGTAGTTAACAATATATATGTCCCGCCTACCACTTCGGGCAGCTACGACGTAACACCTAGCAATCCGGCAGGATATAATACTCCGACTACTCTGGGGCACAGGCGGATTTGGTCCTAACGGTCCTGCTAATGTCGGAGGCAATCCTTACGGTCCGAATGCTTCGGTCGTAACGACTCAACCTCAAACGTAGGCGCTAACCAGTTATCAACTGGAGGGTTGGTAGCTTTGGAGGTACTACGGGTTATAACAGTCCGTCAACAGGTGGCTCAAGCTACAATAGTCCAGTTTCCGGTTCGGATGTATACAGTCCATCAACGGCTTCTAGTGGTCAGAGTGGTGCCGGTGGCTCAAGTTATAATAGTCCTGCTGTAACCGGTATTGCTCCTGCTAATAGCGGTAACTCTTCAGCACAAGGGAGCAGTTCTAGTTTGGGAGGTACAACTAAAGGCGGTGTAACCAACAGCGGAAGTAGTCCATACGGTAATAGCGGTAATCCTAAAGCAACAGGTGTTTCTCCCGCTAATAGTAACGGTATGGGAAGTAGTTCCGGTAGCGATATGTCTGCTATAGGTAGTAGCCGAGATAATTCTGCAGGTACAAGTAGCGGTGGAAGCTCAGGTAGCGGAATAAGTCGTGCTAAAGCGAACGACGGCTTTAAATGCTGCACAGCTGCACAAGATAATACTAGTATCGGTAATCAAAAAGTAAGGGAGAGAATTAAGGCTCTTGAAGATGAAAATAACAACGCTACGAAGCCTGCAGCAGAAGATGCCACAGCACGTAAGAGAGGTGCAGCTGTCGGAGGCGGTGATTGTGAACTTGATGAAAGTAAAGCTAATAATTCCATTTATGGGGTATGGGCTAGCCTATATTACGGTAAGGCAGTACAAAAAGTCTTTAACGGACTTAGCGTTTATAAAGCTAAATTTACCAGTGGCTCAATCGGGGTTGATACCGTTATAAACGATAATATAGTTCTGGGTGCTGCTTATACTAGAGTCGATACGAAGTTACGTTACCAAAATGCTAAAGCCGGCAATACTACTAAGGTCGTAACTAATATGGGCTCTATATATGGTTTATATAACTTTATAAATAACCTATTTATAGAAGGTGTAACCACCTATGCACGAAGTGATATTAAAACTAATGAACTACGTAAAATATTATAGGCGGTTATGAAACAGCACACGGTAAGTATCATTCAACTCCTTATAGCGGTCAAGTAGTTGGGGGTTATAATTATCTATGGCAAGAAACTTCATTTGCACTGATGGCAGGAATCAGGTTTACTAAGATTAAAGATTCCGGTTATCAGGAATACGGTACTTCTTTCCAAAACCTAACTATTCAGAAACGTCAATATAACAAGGTTGAAGGTATACTCGGCGGTGAAATTAAGACAACCTCCTATAAGGATGAATTCATAATTAGACCGCAAATTCATGCCTTTATTAATTACGACTTCAAAGGTAAAACACCGGCAATCGTTGCAGATCTTAACGGTCTTAATGAGCCTCTACCGGTACCGGCACCTAAACCTACTAAAATGCTATATGATTTAGGGGCAGGTGCAGTAAATTAAGAAGGGTAGAATGGAGTATGGAGTGCATTACAGTCTGAACTTAGCTAAAAAATACCACGTGCCCAGTCCGGTACGCTAAGACTTAAAGTAAACTTCTAAAAACCCGCATCAATTAAGAATAAGGATTTTAAAATCCTTATTCTTAATTACACACCGAATAGCGGATTACTATATAATAAGTTGAATTTGTATAAGGATTATTATATTAATATTTGTAATTATTTTTCGGGAACTGCAATAGTTTTTATGGTAATTGCATGTAGTTTTTTATTTAATATTTCAGACAGGGCGTTTTTTACTAATTTATGTTGATTAATTAAAGACAGTCCATTCAATTGAACGTCTGATATTTCTAAGGCATAATGGTCTTGATCTCCTACTAAATCAGTAATTTTCATTGTACTGTTTGGAAATGATTCTTTAAGTATTTTTTCTAACTCTTCTACAGATATTGCCATTATTTTATCAATATTAATTTAAGTATTAATTAAAGTTTTTTTGCTTAAAGTAAAGCTTTATATGAATTTTTATTATAGAATTTTAAACATTCATTGATAAAATCGACTCTTATGCATATAATAATAATTAATATTATTATGTCATTTATTAATTATTATGAAAAAAGAAACTGAAGAATTAAAATTATTTATCTTAGAATGTTTAAGTGAGAAAAAAGCAGAAGATATTGAGGTAATTGATTTAACAGGAAAACATAAATTAGCCGATTATATTATATTTGCTAGCGGTCGTTCGACTAAAAATGTTGGAGCAATTGCTGAATATGTAGCTTTAGAATTAAAAAATAATGCTGGTATAAATAGTAATATTGAGGGGCTTGGTAAATCAGAATGGGTACTAATAGATGCAGGTACTATTTTAATTAATATTTTTTATCCTGAAGTACGGGAGCATTTTAAGTTAGAAGAAATTTGGAAAAGATGAACGATCATATTCTTATTAACGTTATAATTTTACTCGGTACTGCGGTTTTTATCGTGGCTATACTTAAGCGTCTTAGATTAAGTCCGGTACTTGGTTACTTAATTGCCGGAGCTGCAATAGGTGATCACGGTTTAAAAATCGTAACATATGACCAAACTAAGTTACTAGGTGAACTTGGTGTAGTATTTCTATTATTTGCGATAGGACTTGAGTTATCCTTCGAGCGATTAAAAGCTATGAGACGATATGTATTTGGTCTTGGTAGTTTGCAAGTTTTAACAACCGCTATAGTAATTGCCGGTGCAATGGTGCTTATAGACGGCAATAGTAGTGCGGCTATTATTACCGGCGGTGGTCTGGCCCTTTCATCTACGGCACTTGTTATGCAGGTTATTGAGGAAAATCGTAGTCAATCAACGCAAATAGGAAGAGTTTCTTTAGCTATTCTGTTACTACAAGATTTGGCCGTAGTGCCATTGCTTGTGATAGTTCCGTTACTTGCCGGTAACAATAAAGCCTCGCTTGTAGCGGCTCTTGGTATTGCACTCTTAAAAGCCGTAACGGCCTTACTTACAATATTTATTGTCGGTCGTGTTTTTCTTCGTCCTGTATTTTCATTCATTTCATCAGAAAGTAATAATGCAAGCGAGTTACCTATTTCGATGACTTTGTTAATAGTACTTTCTGCTGCTTGGGCTACCGAAACATTTGGTTTATCTTTAGCTCTAGGAGCATTTGTTGCCGGAGTATTAGTTGCGGAAACTGAATTTAGATTGCAGGCAGAGGAAAGTATTTATCCTTTCAAAAGTTTATTTTTAGGATTGTTTTTCATGACCGTGGGTATGAATATAGATGCCCTAGAAATGTATGAAAAAATATCTCATATTCTTACTTTATCTATTGCTTTAATAGGTATAAAAACCTTAATCATAACGGCTTTTTGTATTTTATTCGGTTTTAATAAAGGAGTTGCTTTTTATTCAGGCTTATTATTATCGCAAGGCGGAGAGTTTGGTTTTATATTATTCAGTTTAGGTAAAGATAGTGGAGTATTAGAAGAAAGTACTGCCGATATATTATTACTCGTAGTTACTTTTACTATGGCACTTACTCCATTACTCGCAGCTTTAGGGCAAAAGATTGCCGAGAAAGTTGATAAAGGACTTGGTAAAACTCCGACTCAAATGATTGAGCTTGGGGCAAGAGATTTAACAAACCATATTATTATTGCCGGACTCGGTAATACCGGTAAAATGGTAGCAAGAGTTTTGGAAGCGGAAGGTATAAGTTACGTAATACTTGATTTAGATGATGATAGAGTAAAAGAAGAGCTATCAAACGGTTTGCCGGTTTTTAAAGGTGATGTATCGCAAGCCGATACTCTAAAGGCATTAGGTACGGAAAGAGCATTCGCTATAATACTTACTATGAATAATCAAGTAACTATCAAGAAATCGCTTAAAACAATTAGCAGTAATTATCAGGATATACCGGTTGTCGTTAAGTTAAAAAATTTAAAAAATGTTAGAGAGTTTTATGATTTAGGTGCCACAACTATTATTCCGGAAAGTTATGAGACTGGATTACAAATAGGTGGAACAGTCCTAAAAAATATAGGTATTAGCGAGCAGGAAATTAATAGAATAAAAGTACAATTTAGGCTTGGTAATTATATAATAGCAAAAAAAGAGGATGCTTTATCTGAAGCGGAAGATAATGATTAAAATTCTTATTACTTTAATTATTGTAATATTATCAACAACAATTAATGCCAATAATAAAAAATTGCCTATTCCGAGATTTGTTTCAATAAAATCTAATGAAGTAAATGCAAGGAGCGGACCAACTACTAAATCTGCTGTAGAATGGGTTTTTGTTAAAAAAGGCGAACCGGTAGAAATAACTGCAGAGTACAAGCAATGGCGACAAGTACGTGACATTAACGGCGAAGGTGGTTGGATACATTCAAGCGTTTTATCAGGTAAAAGATCAGTAGTTATTACTTCTGATAAGGAAATAGAGCTTACCAAATCTGCAGACCCTAAAAGCCGAGTTATAGCAAAATTAATGCCACAAGTTCGTTGTAGTTTAAAAAAATGTAAAGAACAATTCTGCCAAATTACATGTAAGGATTACACAGGTTGGATTTCCAAGAAAGTAATTTGGGGAGTGTATGATGATAATGATAGGTATTAATAGGCTTCTTGCATAACCTCCTTCTAAAGGTAATTTGTACGTCAATCCGGTACTCGCATCCTCACGTACTTTTATATATGCTGCAGTGCTGTGTTCCGTGTTTCCTTCAAGTTCCTCTTTATAAGATAGGTTATGCAAGAAGCCTAGTACCGATAATAAATTGTAAAAGTAATTTACTACCTGAAGTTAATTTACTATGTATAAAAACTTACCAAAGATATAATTATTTATGCAAAGATATTTAGACGGTACAAATGATGTCGCATTTAAAAAATTATTTAGCGATAAAGTAAAATTAAAAAATTTATTGAACTCTCTTCTTAGGTTATCGAAAGGAGATAGAATCATAGATTTAAGCTATATAACTACTGAACAGTTACCTTTATTTCTTGAAGGGCAAGGAAGTTTGTTCGATCTAAAAGTTAAAGATGAAACCGGTAGATGGTATATAATCGAGGTGCAGCGTAAAATGGAGAAAGATTATCTTAATAGAACGCAGCTTTACGGTTGTTATACCTACGTTAGTCAAATTAAGAAGGGTATGAAACATAAGGATTTATTGCCGGTAGTAATAATTTCTATCATAGGAGCAAAAGCTTTGCCTGATGAATTGCCGTATATTAGCTATCATCATATAAAAGAAAGCAATCCCCATACACAATATTTGTTTTCATTAACTTATGTATTTATTGAACTAGGGAAGTTTAAAAAAAATGATCTTAAAGATGATACCGATGAATGGTTACATTTATTAAAATATGCTTCGCAAGAACAAGAACCGCCAAAAGAGATTAAAAATGAAATTGTGTTATCGGCATATGCAAGTTTAGAGCAATATAAATGGACAGAACAGGAGCATGATGATTATTTTAGAGCTGAAATGGCTATACAACAAGAAATAGACAAGTTTGAAGAAAAGTTTAATGCCCGGGATGGAGAAGGGCATAGAGAAAGAGAAAATTGAAACTGCAAAAGAAATGGAACGAACCTATAGAGAAAATAGCACGATATACTAAGCTTACAATAGAAGAAATAAAAAAGCTACAAGCAGAAAAATATAAAATATAGATATTTAAATGAAAACCACCTTACCTGAACGTTCTCTTAAAATTAGAGCAAGGTTTAATTTTATAGTGCAGCAGATTTTAGATATTGCACAGGAAAAATCGCTATAATTATCTTGTACGGTTTTTTTGCTAGAGGCGATTGGGTACGTGATCTACCTCACGGCTATCATAGCGATACTGATATTTTGATAATTCTGAAAAAGGTAAATATAAAGGATACACTGCTTTAAGATTAAAAGATAATATATCTAAGATTAGAAAACACAGGAATAATAAACCCTAAGCAAATTATTCCGTATGATTCAAGAATATCGATAATTCTAGAGTCAATAGAGGAAATAAGTAGGCAGTTAGAAAAAGTATGTTATTTTTATACCGATATAAAAAAAGAAGGTATTCTTTTATATGATAGCGGTGAATTTATACTTAGCGAGGCTAAAGATTTACCTTGGAGCGAGATGAAAGACATCGCTAAAGATTATTATGAATATTGGTTTGGTAGAGGTAAAGGTTTTTTAAAAGGGGCAACTACTTATTTAAACGATTTGGAGTATGCTTTATCAGCCTTTGCCCTTCATCAAGCTATGGAAAGTCTTTACAGTACTATTTTATTAGTTTTCTCAAACTACAAACCTAAATTACATAATTTACAAGAACTAGGTAGCATGGCAGGAAATTATGACAATGAATTATGGAGTGTATTTCTTCAATTAACCGAAGAACAAAAAAAGTGTTTTGAGCTTCTTGAAAAAGCTTATGTTGATGCAAGATATGATAAAAACTATAAAATTACTAAAGAACAGCTGCTTTGTCTTATTGAAAGAATAGAAAAATTAAAAGAAATCACAGCAAGAATTAATCAGTAAGGATTGAGTGTCATTCCTAACTCAGCATTACCTGCGTGGATACCGAGTCGTCATTGCGAGCGACTGCAAGGAGCGTGGCAATCTAGCAAAAATAATAAAAATCTAAATATTAGCATTTTTAACTGGATTGCTTCGTCAAAACTTGCAGTTTTCCCTCGCAATGACGGGGGCTTTTAAAGATATCAATAGTTATTGAGCAATGCCTATCAAGGTTTTAGTTTAAAGATTGATATAAATATAGTATAATATAAAACTTTTTATAGTATATTTGATGAACTGCAAAAATTGGCTGAGTCGTTCTACAAGAGCTTCGGTTCTCGCGTATTACGTTACACGCAGCTCATCTTGCCTTGTGAACTCCTCGCTCTTTTTGAAGTTGATCTTCGTATACTAGGCTTTTAGTTTAAAGATATATATATATAAAATTATGAGTAAGAAGCTTTATATTAAGACCTACGGATGTCAGATGAATGTTTATGACTCCGTTAAGATGCAGGATTTGCTTTATCCCTTTGGCTATGAACCTACTGAAAATATTGAAGAAGCAGATGTTATTATTCTAAATACTTGTCATATCAGAGAGAAAGCAGCCGAGAAAACTTATTCTGAACTCGGTCGTATTAAGAAACTACAAGATACCAGAACAAAACAAGGTTTAAGTTCTGCAATAATAGTTGTAGCCGGTTGTGTTGCACAGGCGGAAGGGGAGGAGATTTTTACAAGAACTCCTTATGTTGATATTGTTGTCGGTCCGCAATCTTATTATAACCTACCGGAATTAATCTCAAAAGTCGTTAGACACGAAAAGCACTTAATCGATCTTGATTTTGTTGAAGAAGCAAAATTTGATCAGCTACCTGAGCAATTATATCCGCAAGGAACAAGTGCCTTTATATCGGTACAGGAAGGGTGCGATAAATTTTGTACTTTCTGCGTAGTACCTTATACTAGAGGTGCTGAATTTTCAAGAAATGTAGAGCAGGTTTACAGAGAAGCACTAAAAGTAGTTAGTAGCGGTGCTAAAGAAATTATGTTACTTGGACAAAATGTCAATGCATATCACGGTAAAGGTCCTGCAGATAAAATATTTAGTCTAGCCGATTTACTCAAACATCTAGCACAAATTCCCAATTTAGAGAGATTACGTTATACCACCTCACACCCGATAGATATGAATGATGGTCTAATAAAACTGCACGGCACCGAACCTAAATTAATGCCGTTTCTACATCTACCGGTGCAGTCAGGTTCAAATAAAATATTAAAAGCCATGAACCGCAAACATGGTCGGGAATATTATTTTGATATAATTAATCGCTTAAGAGAAGCAAGGCCCGATATAGTTTTATCCTCTGATTTTATTGTCGGGTTTCCCGGTGAAACAGATGAAGATTTTGAGGATACGTTAGATTTAGTCCGCAGAGTAAAATACGGTCAGTGTTATTCGTTTAAATATAGCCCACGTCCCGGCACACCTGGTGCAACTAGAACCGACCAAATACCTGAACATATAAAATCAGAGAGATTAACTATATTACAACAAGAACTCATGGCTCAACAACTAGCTTTTAATGCAAGTTGTGTTGGTAGTACTATGAAAGTTCTATTTGATCGCAATGGTAAATTCGACGACCAGATCATAGGTAAAACTCCATACATGCAGTCCGTATATATCCAAAACCCTAATAAATCTTTACTTGGTAAAATCATTGATGTAAAAATTACTAAGGCTGCACTTAATAGTTTAACCGGCGAAATATTATAAGTCATGTATAAATCTCTTCTTTTTTGTTTAAAAATTTTTGTCTTCCTTATTTTAGTAGGTTGCGGGATTACTGCTTATATAATATACCACTATTCACGTGATTTGCCTGATTACTTACAGCTTGCATGTTATTATCCACCGTCGGTAACGCGTATTTATTCCCGTGACGGCAAATTAATAGAGGAGTACGCTTTTGAACGTCGTGTATTTGTACCGATTAATAGCGTACCGAGTTCGCTAATAGAAAGTTTTATTGCAGCTGAGGATAAGAATTTCTATAACCATCCCGGCATTGATTTGCTTGGAATAGTTAGAGCGGCATTTTTAAACATATCTAATTATTTACATCATAGGCGTATGGAAGGAGCGTCTACCATTACTCAGCAAGTGGTTAAAAATTTTCTGCTAACTAATGAAGTTTCTCTTGAACGTAAGATTAAAGAAGCGATGCTTTCTTATATGATTTCAAGAGTATTTACTAAGGATCAAATTTTAGAATTATATCTTAATCAAACATTTTTTGGTCGTGGTGCATACGGTGTTGCGGCAGCTGCACAAAATTATTTTAATAAATCCGTAGAGGAACTTACTATTGCAGAATCAGCTTTTATTGCGGCACTGCCTAAAGCCCCTTCCGAACTTAATCCTGAGAGAAACTATGCTAGAGTAAAAGCTCGTCGTGATTACGTAATAGCACGTATGTTTGAAGATGGTTATATAACAAGAGACGCTGCGAAAGAAGCTATGGATAGCCCGATAGTTTTACGCAAACGAGCTAAAGAAGAAACTGTTACGGCAGATTATTATGCTGCACAGGTCAGAGAAGAGGTAATTAGGATGTTAAATAGTAAGGAAGAATTTTACACCGGAGGTCTTACTATCATTACTTCTTTAGATGCAAAGATGCAGCAATTAGCTGAAAACTCTCTAAGAAAAGGTCTAAGGGAGTTTGATAGAAGGCGTGGTTTTAGAAAGCCTATAGCTAATATTTCTCTTGATAATTGGCAAGGAGAGCTAAAAAAACTACCGACTCCTCCATCGCTTTTAGAGTATAAATTAGCTGTAGTTCTAGATGTGGCCGATAATCATGTAGAGATTGGACTTATAGACGGCAGCAAATCTAAGATGCCTATTGCTGAAATGAAATGGGCAAGAAGTAATCTTAAATCAGTTAAGACCTTGCTTAAAAAAGGTGATGTGATAGTGGTTGAGGCTATAAAAGAGGGGTATGCTCTTCGTCAGATTCCTGAAGTAAACGGTGCTATTATGGTTATGAACCCAAATACCGGACAGGTACTTGCAAGCGTCGGCGGTTATGATTTTTCCACAAGTAAATTTGATAGAGTAACTCAAGCACTTCGTCAACCCGGTTCTTTGAGTAAAACCTTTGTTTATTTAGCAGCTCTTGAAAACGGTGTTAAGCCGAATCAGATTTTTAATGATGGACCTATTGAGATTTCGCAAGGTCCAGGGATGCCTAGTTGGCGTCCTAAAAATTATGAGGGTAAGTTTTTAGGTGAAATCACTATGCGTACTGGTCTTGAAAAATCTCGTAATCTTATAACCGTAAGAGTTGCAACTGCCGTAGGACTTACAAAAATCGTTGATATAATTAAGCGTTTCGGTATTAATAATGAACCAAAAAAAGTTTACTCTATGGTACTTGGTTCAATTGAAACCACACTTAGCAGAATGACTAATGCTTATGCAATTATTGCTAACGGCGGTAAAAAAGTTGAGCCTCATTTTGTAGAATTAATTAAAGATCGTAACGGTAAAATTATTTATAGGCGAGATGATAGAGAATGTCTTGCTTGTAATGTTTCGGATAGTAATTTAGATACCGCAATATTAGAAATACCGAAAGAATATATCTATAGAGTTACGGATGAAGCTAGTGGTTATCAAATTACTTCGTTTTTAACCGGAGCAATAGATAGAGGTACCGGTTATGCTGCGAAGAAGTTAGAGAAAATTATCGGCGGAAAAACTGGTACTAGTAACGATAGTAAAGATACATGGTTTGTAGGTTTTACACCCAAAATAGTAGTCGGCAGTTATGTGGGCTATGATACACCGAAAGCGCTTGGAAAAAGAGCAACAGGTTCAAACGTAGTATTACCGATTTTTATTGATTTTATGAGTAATGCTTATAAGGATGAGCCATCGCTGCCTTTCAAAGTTCCAGATTCAATTAAGCTAATCGCCGTAGATAGAGCAACTGGTAAAATTACACCAAGCGGTACTGTTATAGAAGCATTTAAAGTAAATAATGTTCAGATGCTTGAGAATGAAGATATGATTGATAATCAAGATAATAATGATATTTTTGATTATGTACCGAGTAAGGAAGATCAATCGCAGGAAATTTACTAAACTGTATAATTAGTTTAAGCCGATGTCATTCCCTGTTCTCTATGTCATGCAACAAAACCACCTATTTTTATTTTAACCTATGAAAAAAATTATTTTATATCTCACTGCCCTAATATCACTTACTATACCTTTTATAACTCAAGCGGATTGTTTTTTAGTTAATGAAAATTATAAAACAAGAAGGTAATTGCGAGTCTCGTTATGCTCCATGCTCAACATTTAAAATTGCTATAAGTTTAATGGGTTATGATGATGGGTTTTTAATTGATGAAACTCATCCAAAACTACCTTTTAAAGAAGGATATGCTGACTATCGTGAAGTTTGGAAACAATCCCAAACACCTAAAGATTGGATGAAGAATAGCTGTGTTTGGTATTCTCAGATTATTACTAAAGAATTAGGTATTGAAAAATTTCGTGATTATGTAACATAATTTGATTATGGTAATCGTGATATTTCAGGAGATAAAGGAAAGAATAACGGTTTAACTAATGCATGGCTTTCTAGTTCTTTAGAAATTTCACCGTAAGAACAATTAGCTTTTCTTCAGAAACTAGCAGAGAATAAATTGCCTGTAAGTGTTAAAGCCCAAGAAATGACTAAAAATATTTTGTTTATTGAAGATTTTGTAGATTGTTGGAAGCATTACGGTAAAACAGGCAGCGGTAATAAACTTAGCCAAGATAGAACTGTAAAGTTAAAGGATCGTAAAATTGGATGGTTTATAGGTTGGCTATAAAAAAATGACAGAACAGTTTTCTTTGTACATTTCATTGAAGATAATAAAAATTATGATTCTTATGCAGGGCAACGTTCTAAAGAAGCAGCGAAAAAAAAGCTAAAAGAATTGATAAATAAAGAATTGAAATAAATCTCAATTTTTATTTTCGAGGAACAACCAACAGTGAATTTGCTATTGGTTGTTGATTAAAAAGCAATACTCGAGGTCATCTATACTAAAGTACCTTCTTCTTCATAGGAGACTCCGGTCATATCTACCACAGCATGATCATTATCAAGTAGAGTGTTATTTTCAGTAGTAACATCTTCATTAATTTCAGCAGCAAGTTTTTCAGCTTCAATTTCGTCAATATATTGTTTTAATTTAGCTTTTGTTGCGTTTTTATTTCTAACATACCCAAGTTTTACCCCTACACCTATTATAACAGCTATGGAGGCAACTACAGCTGTGCCAATGCTTATATATTGAGCAACCAAGGAATTATCGTTATCACTCTCATCAAACATATTTTCTTGAGAGTTGTAAGTTGTATTGAAAGCAGTATTAGTAAGGTTTGCTACGGTGTTATTAATTAAATTTATTCCCGTTTCAGTCCAACTTTCAGTGTTATCGGAAAAGATTGATTCAGAAATTTCGGCAGTAGAGCTTGTTATTGTGTTATTAATCGGATTAGCTGCTATTTCAGATAAGTCTTTTGTTATGAGTTCCAATAAGTTTTCTATTGTGCTAGTACCTTGAGTAGTGCCTAGATATCGGGTTAGATATTAAATCCTTTATTTCTGAAGAAATTCCATTCAAATTATTTCCTTTAAGTACCTCAAATATTTCGCATCCTTTACCATAACCTATAGTAATATGGTTATTAGTTGCTGCAGTATTAAGTATATACTCAATAGTAGGGTTTTAAATTTTAGTATAATTTTGTGGATCAAAATAATAACGAAAATTTTCTTGACATATTTTCATCAATGCTTCCTCATACATAAAAGTATTATCACCTTGTTTTTTAAATATATAATCTCGTATATCGTCTCCATTATCATTAACTGCAGTAATAATAGCCTCGTCTATAGTTAACGCTTTCTTTATTTTGAAAAACCCTCTAAATATTAGGTTCATGACATCGCTATTTAATAATTCAATTCCTTTGCTACACTCCATCGTTGCCATATTGTTTTTAGGACAATTCGATACAATTAAATTTTTTGTAGTAGGATCTATATAATAATTTTCTCCGTTATATCCTATTTGAAGCATATTATATTCTTGATCTCCAATTGTTGCTCTTGCTGTAGTAATTCTTGCCACAGTGGTTAAAAATGAAGTTAATTGATGTATCATTTTGCTATTTCTTTGGATTTTTAAAATTGAAGGGCATAATCAGCAGTACTTATTTGATAGTCAAGAAATTATTAACAAAAATTAATAATTAATATATAATCATTGCAATTAGGTGAAATTATATAAATTTCAATATCGCTTGAAGTATCTAAAGAAATGTTATAAACTCAAAAAGTTCATAGAAATTTAAGGGTATTATGCAAGTAGTAAAAGCTTTATAACAAATTTTAGCAGATAGCTGTGCTTTATATTTTAAAACACAAAATTATCATTGGAATGTAGAAGGGGCAAAGTTTAGAAGTCTACATTTATTATTTGAGGGGCAGTATGAAGATTTAGCTGAAAGCTTAGATGAGCTTGCTGAAAGAATAAGAAGTTTAAATGCTAAAGTGTCCGCATTATCAGATTTAATAAAACTTGCATCTATAGATGAGGCAAATCTAAACGCAACAGTAAATGAAATGCTTAAAAGTCTAACAAAAGATCAAGATATTATTAGAGATACGTTATATAAGGGACTCAAAGTAGCGCAAGCAGAGGGCGATGAGGGTACAGCCGATATGATTATTGGACGAATTAAGGTGCATGAAAAGAATAGATGGATGCTGAAGAGTAGTATACTCTAGTGTCATTTCCATTTTCGTCATTGCAAGCGACTGAAAGGAGCATGGCAATCTCAGGAGATAGTGTATGATTCCTGAGATTGCTGCGTCGATGCTGTGCATCTCCTCGCAATGACGTTAATGCTCATAACAAACAAACTAACAAAATAAAAATAAAATGGAACAATATGATGTAGCCGTTATAGGCGGTGGTCCAGGTGGATATGTTGCAGCAATTAGAGCAGCACAATTAAAGAAAAAAGTTGTATTAATAGAAAAAGAGCATTTGGGTGGGGTATGTCTTAATTGGGGGTGTATACCGACTAAATCCCTGCTTAAATCTGCTGAGGTTTTTGAATATATAAAACATGCTAGAGATTATGGAATTGATGCTAATGGTGCTGAAATCAACATTAAGAAAATAGTCGAACGTTCAAGAGAGATTTCAAATAAGCTTGCAGGCGGTGTTAAGTTACTACTGAAAAAAAACAAAGTGACCGTGATAGACGGAGTAGCAAGTCTTGCAGGCAATAAGGTAATAAATATAAATGATAAACCTACAGTAAAAGTAGGAAATATTATTATAGCTACCGGCGCAAGATCTAGGGTTTTAAAAGGCTTTAAGCCTGACGGTAAACAAATTTGGACTTCTAAAGAAGCTATGATACCGCAGCATGTGCCGAAATCTATGATTATTGTCGGCTCAGGTGCAATCGGTATAGAATTCGCTTCGTTTTATAATAGTATTGGTGTGGATGTTACTGTAATTGAGGCACATAATAGAATATTGCCTGCTGAAGATACGGAAATTACCGGAATCGCTCATAAGAACTTTGAGAAGAAAGGTATAAAAATTATTACAAATGCTAAGTTAATTAAGCAAACAAAATCAAAAGATAAGATAGAAGTTGAGTTAGAGTTAGCAGGTAAAATACAAAAATTACAAGCTGAAATTTTACTTATGGCAGTAGGTATTACAGCTAATACGGAAAATTTAGGTCTTGAGAAAACAAAAATTAAAGTAGAAAACGGCTATATAACTACTAATGGGTTAATGCAAACTGCGGCATCAGGAATTTATGCTATAGGCGATGTAGCAGGAGTGCCTTGTTTAGCTCATAAAGCAAGCCATGAAGGTATTATTGCAGCGGAAAGCATAGCGGGCTTAAAACCGCATGCTATTAATAAACATAATATTCCTGGTTGCACTTATTCTTCGCCGCAAATAGCAAGCGTCGGTTTGACTGAAGAAGCAGCAAAAACCTTAGGTTATGAGCTTAAAATAGGCAGATTTCCTTTTATAGCTAACGGTAAGGCTTTAGTAAACGGTGATAGCGATGGCTTAATTAAAACTATATTTGATGCTAAGACGGGTGAATTGCTTGGAGCTCATATGATAGGCTCGGAAGTTACGGAATTAATACAAGGATATGTGGTTTCAAAAAATTTAGAAGGAACGGAGTTGGATTTAATTAACACTATCTTCCCGCATCCGACTTTATCGGAAATGATGCATGAATCAGTATGCTCTGCTTATGATAGGGCAATACATATATAATATTCGATGAATTTCAAAAATTGGCTACGTTGTCTTATAAGAGCTGTGGTGCTCGCGTATTAAGTATATGCTCTGCTCCTCGCCTTATAGACTCCTTGCTCTTGTTGAAGTTGATCTTCGTATATACGTTTCATTTTACTTCGGAGATATAAATTAAGAAAATGAACAAAGGTAATTTAATCGAGAATTATGCAGTAGCGTTATTTAATAACGCTATGGTTGATAATATACAAGATAAGATCTTTGAAGAAATTACTTCTATAAACCGTATAATTACCGATAATTTTGATATTAGAGAGTTCCTATTTTCTCCTATAGTAAATAAGAACGACAAAATTAACGCAGTCAATTCGTTAGCAAAAAATATCAAAATTAGCACAATAGTACAAAATTTTTTATTGTTATTGGTAAAAAATTCTCGTACTGCTATTTTATCTAATATAGTAGATGCTTATAGTACTTTACTATATGAAAGTAAAAATATAAAGATAGTTCAGGTTATTTCTGCAAATAAGTTACAACCTAAAGAGCAGGAGTGGATTCAATCTCGTATAGAAAAAGAATTAAATCAAGAAACAGAAATATTATTTGATATAGATAGTACTATTATTGGCGGTATTGTAATTAAATATGATAGTATGTTGCAAGATTACTCAATAAAAGGTAGTTTAGAGAAAATAACGAAAACTTTAAAGACAGTTAATATTGCTGCATAGATATTTATATAGTCATTGCGAGGAAATTACGAAGTAATTGACGAAGCAATCTCAGGATATTTTATGAGATTGCCACGAAGCCTACGGTTGCTCGCAATGACGACTCGGTATCCACACGGGCAATGCTCGTTCGCAATGACAAGAAAATTAGGAGACATAAACCACATGAAACTAAAGCCTATTGAAGTAGCTGGAATATTACAAAAGGAAATAGCTAATATTAATTGCTTAAGTGAGCTTGAGGAAGTAGGGCAGGTAATAACCGTCGGTGATGGTATAGCCCGAATTTACGGTCTTGCTAATGTAAAATCCGGTGAAGTAGTAGAATTTAAATCCGGTGTTAAGGGCCTTGTTTTAAACTTGGAAAACGATAGTGTCAGTGCTGTAATTATGGGGGATGATAACCAAGTACAGCAAGGTGATAATGTCAAAAGAACTAAAGAAGTTTTAGAAGTACCGGTAGGAAAAGCTCTGCTTGGTCGTGTTGTCGATGCTCTAGGTAATCCTATTGACGGCAAAGGCGATATTGCAAGTAAAGAGTACAGACATATCGAGATGAAGGCTCCGGGGATAATAGAAAGAACGAGCGTGAGCAAACCCGTACAAACCGGAATAAAGGCTATAGATTCGTTAATCCCAATAGGTAGAGGACAAAGAGAGTTAATAATCGGTGATAGGCAAACCGGAAAAACGGCTATAGCCGTTGATACTATTATTAATCAAAAACAAGCTCATTCACTTACTAATGAAAGTGATAAAATTTATTGTATTTATGTAGCTATTGGGCAGAAAAGATCAAGTGTTGCACAAATAGTAAAAAAACTAGAAGATGCCGGAGCCATGGACTATACACTCATTGTTTCGGCTACTGCTTCGGAAGCTGCAGCTCTTCAATTCATTGCCCCTTATTCTGCCTGTAGTATGGGCGAATATTTTCGTGATAACGGCATGCACGCACTTATTATTTATGATGATTTAAGTAAGCATGCCGTTGCATATAGACAAATCTCATTATTACTTAGAAGACCTCCCGGGCGAGAAGCCTATCCCGGCGACGTGTTCTACCTGCATTCAAGGTTGCTTGAGCGTGCTGCTAAAATGTCAGAGGAAAAAGGCAGCGGTTCACTTACTGCTCTTCCTATAATCGAAACGCAGGCAGGTGACGTATCTGCATATATCCCAACAAATGTTATTTCGATTACCGACGGTCAAATTTTCTTAGAAAGTGAGCTATTTTATAAAGGCGTAAGACCTGCCGTTAATGTCGGTATTTCGGTAAGCCGTGTTGGTTCTGCAGCACAAATAAAGGCTATGAAGCAGGTAGCAGGTTCGGTAAAGCTAGAGCTTGCTCAATTTAGAGAGCTTGAGTCTTTCTCGCAATTTGGATCAGATTTAGACCCTGCCACTAAAGCACAAATCGATCACGGTAAAAGATTAGTTGAGATATTAAAACAAGCTCAATATCATCCTTTTCCGGTAGAAGAACAAATAGTAAGTATTTATGTCGGAACTAAGAAATATTTAAATGATGTCCCGCTTCAGAAAGTAAAAGAATTTGAAGATAAAATGCTTACGGAGATAAGGTTAAATAAAAAAGATATTTTGGAATCAATAAAAAACGAGCAACGTATAACCGAAGAAACCGAGCAGAAACTGAAAGCATTTTTAGAAAACTTCGTTAAGGAATTTGTTAAATAAGATGATGTTGTTTTTGTGTGGATACTAAATCGTCATTGCAAGCGACTGAAAGGAGCGTGGCAATCTCAGGATATTTGACGAGATTGCAACAAAGCTTCGTTCCTCGCAATGACAAAAATACTAAATAAATATGTCAAATTTAAAGCAGTTAAGAACTAGAATTAAAAGCGTTAAATCTACACAAAAGATTACTAAAGCGATGCAACTAGTATCAGCTTCTAAAATGGCAAAAATAAAGAGTCAAATAGCCAATTCAAATTTTTATATTGAGGCTATTAGTAAAATGATGTCTGCTATATTATCAATTGATATGTATGAGTTATCTATAGAAGAGCAGAAATTTTTTAATACCGTGCCGAATAAAGCAAATTTATTGATAGTTATGACATCACAGCGTGGTTTATGTGGAACGTTTAATTACAGTATAATTAAGCAAGTTAAGAATGATATTAAAGAGTTAGAAAATAAAGGCGAACAAATAAAACTTATCATTATTGGAAAAAAAGGTTACGAAGCACTAAAAAGGCAATATGTAAATTATATTGATAGTTATTTTGAGTTACCCAAAATTCATGATGAAAACCTGATGCTACAAGTAAAACAAAAAATTATATCGGCAGTAGAAAATCTAGAAGTTAGTAATTGTGTTATATATTTTAATAAATTTAAGAACGCAATGACTCAAATTATGACTAGACAACAGATTTTACCGGTAGCAAAATATCAGGATGATTCTATGATAGATAATCCTATAGTTAATTTAGTCGGATTCGGATACAAGGAACGAGGAGCGAAGCCTATAAATAATAGGAGAGCGACGAGTGACATAGTAGGCGAGTCCAAATTAATTGACTATAATTATGAATATGAGGGAGAGAATCTCATTTCTAATCTAATTAATTTATATGTGAATTCCCAAATAAATTATGCTTTACTACAAAGTAGAGCAAGTGAGGAGGGAGCTAGAATGACCGCTATGGAAAATGCAACAAATAATGCTAATGATTTAATAAGCAAGTTAGTTTTAAAGCTAAATAGATCAAGACAGGCTATTATTACTACGGAATTAATAGAGATTATAGCCGGTTCAGAAGCGGTTTAGATATACTCGTTTAATGTGAAAAATTGGCGTCGTTGTTTCATATTTTTTGATCCTCACGTACTAGTATGTACGCTGTCAAAAAATATGAAACGCCTTGCTCTTTTTCACATTAAACTGCGTCTATCTGTTCTTCATTTTATTTGTAGTATATTTTTTAACAAAAGAAAAAATCATGACAAAAAATATTGGAAAAATTACTCAGATTATTTCAGCGGTGGTGGATGTAAAATTTACGAATAACGGTGAGTTACCGGAAATTTTAAATGCTCTAGAGTGCTATAACGATAAACAAAGGATAGTACTGGAAGTAGCACAACATATAGGTGATGATACGGTGCGTTGTATTGCTATGGATTCTACGGAAGGGTTGGTGCGGGGCGTAGAAGTAATAGATACAGGTAGTCCTATTCGTATTCCTGTAGGTACTGAGACGCTTGGGCGTATTATGAATGTTGTAGGTGAGCCGATTGACGGTAAAGGAGACATTAAAAGCTCAAATATTTCTTCTATATATAAGCCTGCTCCTGATTTTACCAATCAGTCAACCGAGCGTAATATATTAGTAACCGGTATTAAAGTTATTGATTTACTTGCTCCTTATACTAAAGGCGGTAAAATAGGACTATTCGGTGGTGCAGGAGTCGGTAAAACCGTGCTTATAATGGAGCTTATTAATAACGTAGCTAAAGCACACGGCGGTTATACGGTATTTGCAGGAGTCGGTGAGAGAACTAGAGAAGGTAATGATCTTTACCATGAAATGATTGACTCGGGTGTTATTAACTTTGCAGAGCCTGAAAAGTCAAAAGTAGCTTTAGTTTATGGACAAATGAACGAGCCGCCGGGAGCAAGGGCAAGAGTTGCGTTAAGCGGTCTGACCATTGCGGAGAGTTTTAGAGATATGAATGAAGGGCAAGATGTTTTATTTTTTGTAGATAATATTTTCCGTTTTACTCAAGCAGGTTCTGAAGTATCGGCGTTACTCGGTAGGATTCCGTCAGCGGTAGGGTATCAGCCTACTCTTGCAATCGATATGGGCGAACTACAAGAGCGTATCACCTCTACTAAGCACGGCTCAATAACTTCCGTGCAGGCTATATATGTACCGGCGGATGATTTAACTGATCCTGCTCCTGCTACTTCTTTTGCACATTTAGATGCCACAACGGTACTTAGCCGTCAGATAGCCGAGTTTGGGATTTATCCGGCAGTTGATCCGTTAGATAGTAATTCGCAGGTACTTGATCCGATGATTGTTGGTGAAGAACATTATAGTGTAGCAAGACAAGTGCAGCAGGTTTTACAAACTTATAAATCGTTGCAGGATATTATCGCTATTTTAGGTATGGATGAGCTATCCGAAGAAGATAAACTAACCGTGGCACGTGCTAGAAAAATACAGCGTTTCTTATCGCAGCCTTTCCATGTCGCTGAAGTATTTACCGGAGCTGCAGGCAAATTTGTTAATCTAGCCGATACTATCACAGGCTTTAAAGGACTTGTAGAGGGTAAATATGATGATTTACCAGAAGCTGCTTTTTATATGGTCGGAACTATAGACGAGGCTATAGAGAAGGCGCAGACGTTGAAGTGACGTTGATGTCATTCCCGCGTAGGCGGGAATCCAGTCACTAAAAAGTATAAACACACTAAAAGCTCAAATAATTTCGCTTTTTTCTGGATTCCCGCCTACGCGGGAATGACATAGTAATTTTACTATATTATTCTATGAACGCAACAATTCTAGTCAAAATAATTACTCCTTTAAGTATTGCATTTGAAAAGCAAGCTAAAATGGTAACAATGCCGGGTGAGGAGGGTATGTTTGGAGTGCTGCCGAGTCACGTTCCGATGATTGTTAGTTTAAAAGCCGGTTTAGTGCAGGTTTATATAGATGATATGTATAAATCCGAAAACACTTATCTTATTTCCGGCGGTGTAACCGAAGTAACGGCAAATTATATTAATATAGCTACGGAAACGGCTATTAACGTTACGAATTTAAGTGAAGCGGAAATAGTAACTAAGCTTCTCGATCTTCAAAAACCTTTATCAGATCAACATTAATTTGTTTGAAAAATCTACGTTTTGGGATAAGGTTATTTTAATGTCATTGCAAGGCTTTTTTCTGTCATTGCGAGGAGCGAGAAGCGATGCAGCAATCTTGTCAAACTTCCTGAGATTGTCACGCCAGTCTACGGCTGCTCGCAATGACGATGTTCATTCCACATAATCAAGTGAGAAATAAATGTCAAAAGTACATAATTCAGAATATATACAAGAGTTATCAGTCGATAATACTTCATACAAAATTTACGATATAAATAAAGCGGCAAGCGATATCGATCTTCCCTTAAAAAAGCTTCCATATAGTTTAAGAGTATTATTTGAGAATGTATTACGTTCTAATGGTTCAAAGCAAAGCTTACTTGTATTTAAAGAATGGCTAAAAACTAAAAAATCTGATGCGGAAATAGATTTTATGCCGGCAAGAGTTTTGATGCAGGACTTTACCGGTGTGCCTGCTATTGTAGATTTGGCAGCTATGCGTGATGCGATGAAGAAAATAGGAGGCGATCCGTTAAAAATTAATCCGCTTATTCCTGTTGATTTGGTAATAGACCATTCCGTAAGCGTTGATTCTTATGCAGCTAAGGATTCATTCGATAAAAATGTTCAAATGGAAATGAAACGTAATATAGAGCGTTATGCATTTCTTAAATGGGGGCAGCAAGCATTTAATAATTTTAAAGTAGTGCCGCCGGGTACGGGTATTTGTCATCAGGTAAATTTAGAATATTTAGCAAAAGTCGTGTGGCATAAAGACGGCACCCTTTATCCTGATAGTTTAGTTGGAACGGATAGCCATACAACTATGGTAAACGGTTTATCGGTGCTTGGTTGGGGAGTCGGCGGAATAGAGGCAGAAGCTGCCATGCTAGGTCAACCTCTTACTATGATCCTGCCGGAGGTAATTGGGTTAAAACTAACAGGAAAATTAACAGGCATAGCTACCGCAACCGATTTAGTTTTAACCGTTACCGAGATGTTGCGGAAAAAGAAAGTAGTAGGTAAATTTGTCGAGTTTTTCGGTGAGGGGCTTAAAAAGCTAACGATTGCCGATCGTGCTACTATTTCTAATATGTCACCTGAATACGGTGCTACTTGCGGCTTTTTCCCGATTGATCAAGAAACTATAAAATATCTAGAGCTAACAGGTAGAGAAAAAACGCAAATCAGATTAGTAGAGAAATACGCAACCGAGCAGAATCTTTGGTATGATTTTGAACATGCGGCAGAATATACCGAGGTTTTAGAGCTAGATTTATCTACGGTACATAGTTCACTTGCCGGTCCAAAACGTCCGCAAGATCGAGTAAACTTAAACGATGTAGCAAGTAATTTTAAATATGAATTACCGAATTTTGCTTTAGAAAGTAAAGACATTGATAAAAAATATGCCGTAGCAAATCAGAATTACGAAATCGGTAACGGCGATGTGGTAATTGCAGCAATTACTAG
>NZ_JAQCNX010000012.1:0-18620 GCF_036857515.1 Candidatus Rickettsia tasmaniensis
CATTATAACTAGAGTTATAGGGGCATAAATCCCAATACTTGCATATGAGGGTATGAGGCCCATAATAAAGGTCGGAATAGTCATACCTAGCATCGAGATTATTAAAGCGATACGTCTACCGTATCTATCACCGATATAACCGAATAATATGCCTCCTATCGGTCTTGTCAGAAAGCCAACCGCAAATACTCCAAGGCTTAGAAGAATTCTAATGAATTCTGATTCGCCTGGAAAAAAAACTTGTCCAATAATCAGCGAAAAAACTGAATATACCGTAAAATCATAATATTCGAGTACATTACCTGAAATAGCAGATAAAAAAATGAACTTAGACCTATTCATCGAGCTTTAAATAACTTAATTACTAATTGTTATTATAGACAAGTTACATCATTTATAAAGTGTAATTTATAATATTATAAATTACACTTTATAATATTTAATTTTTTTATATATTATTAATTAACATATGTAGTATAAATATTTAATTGTCGGCATTTTAATTCTTGTGGTGATAGTAATATGTTTTTGTGGTTATAAGTTCTGTTTAATAAACAACCTGAATCAGTTGCAAATGATTTTGAAAAAGAATTAGCAGAATGTGATAAAGCTATAAAACAAAACCCGAATGATGCAGATGCATGTATTGGATATGGATTTAGACTAAGAATACTGGGACTTAGGTTTCCTGAAAAATATGAGTTGGCCCTTGAAGCTTATAACAAAGCAATTGCACTAAACCCTAATCATTTTCAGGCTTATCTTAATAAAGGAGCGGTATTAATTCAGTTGGGAAAATACGATTTAGCTTTAGAAGCTTATAATAAGGCAATCGAAGTAGATCCAAGTCATCCTTATGCTTATAACAATAAAGCAGAAATATTAAGAAAGCTTGAAAAATACGAACTAGCACTTGAAGCATACAATAAAGCAATTGAAATTGATCCTAATTATTCCGATGCTTATTTTAATAAGAGTAAATTATTCGATGAACTTGGAAATTACGAAGCAGCTCTTGAGGCATACGATAGAGCACTCACATATAGGCATGATGACGATTTAGATTATTCTGACATATATTATAAATATATTTTACGTCTGTAGCAATACTTAAATGGTAAACTCCGCTACCTTTTTGTATAAACTGATTTTGATTTTGTAAAGCTTTACCTTCTAAATCTAAGAATTTACCATTTTTTTCAATAGCAAATACTTTTCCATTTTTTTTGAATAATAGTTTCATCAAGCTTAATATTCTCATCTAATACTACTTTTCCAAAATCACCTACTTCTCCAACTTTTGTACCACTAAGATCATATGCGTAAAGTTTTTCTTCATGGCAATCTAAGTTGTTTAAAAAGTTCTCTATAGAATTCTTATCATTAGTAAAATTGCCTAATTCATAGGTGCCTATAATTTTCTCTTCTTTGCTTACTACTTTTTTCGTATTTTTAATAATTCCAAGATAGGTTAGAGCTTTTTTAAACTTACCCAAATTATGCTTTACCTCAACTTCTACGGGTCTAGAAAATTCTTTTACTTCTTCAACACTTCTCCTATAACTAATTGCCCATCTATGGGGCTGCCCAGTTCATCTTTGAAATGAATTAATTTGGCATTTTTACTCTATTTAATTCAGTTTCTTCAGTTTGAAAATGTAGATGTTTTTTTTCTGGCATAAATTCCTCCTTGAATAAATTGTGGTTTATTTCAAGTGTAAAGGAGTAAATTAAATTTTTGCAAGAAGTTTTTATTGTTAGTTATTTCTCAATAACTAACAAATATTAAGAATTAAAAACTACTGTGCAGTCCAGCCGTCATCTATCAAGAGTCCACTACCTGTTATTGATGATGCTTTTTCGTCACATAAGAATATTACTAAGTTTGCTATTTCATCAGCTTTTACAAATTTTTTCGTAGCTTGAGATTTAAGGATTATATCCCTTAACGCTGATTCTTCACTGATATGTCTAGCTTTAGCAGTATCTGCTATTTGATTCCTTACTAATGGTGTGTTACGTAACCGGGACAGATAACATTAACTGTAATATTATTATTCTCAGCCACTTCTAAAGCAACGGTTTTGGTAAGTCCAAGGATACCGTGCTTTGCTGCTACATATGCCAACTTGAAAGGTGATGCGACATATGCATGAGCGGAAGCGATATTGACAATTCGCTCGAAGCCGTTTTTTTTCATAAGCTGTATTGCGTATTTTGTAGTATAGAAAGATGCTATTAAATCTATACGCAAAATTCTATACGCAAAATTTGCTCCCATTTATCTTTAGGAAATTCATCGATAGGAGCAACATGCTGAATACCTGCATTATTTACTATATATGTCTATTTTACCGAATTCTTTTATTATCCTCTCAAACATAGAATGAATTTCATCAGGTTTTTCCAAATTTATTCCTTGATAAAATACAGCCCTTACCCCAAGTTCTTTCAATTCTGCTGAAATTTTGGCTACTTCATCTTCTTTTGCAAAACCGTTAATAACTATTTTAGACTCAAGTTTTGCTATCTCAAGCCCGATATACCGTTAGTAGAACAGGTAATAACTGCTACTTTGTCTTTCGTTTTTATCTCCTTATAAAATATGCACTGTCATACCGTGGTTTGTACCAGCCAGCTAAATCGTCATTGCGAGCAGTCATAGGCTGTGTGGCAATCTCAGAACTTTGGTACTAGATTGCTTCGTCAATTACTTACGTAATTTCCTCGCAATGACGAGAAAATTAGAACCATGCAACAAAGCTGATCAAGTCACGGGATGACATATTTAACCAAGTAATATTTGTCTTTTATTTAAAAGTAACTTATATTAGATTACACTTAAAGAAATAATGTATAAATCTATGGAAATTGTTAATAGCGTTGATGCATCTGTATCTTGCCAGGGCAAAGAACCTCCATATGACCATCCGAAAGTTTATTTAGAGATAGATAAAGAAAAAAAGGAAGTTATCTGCCCATATTGTAGTAAGAAATTTAAATTAGTAACAAAATGACTATAAAATTTCTGTCAGAAAGTACTATCAACCGAATTGCTGCCGGTGAGGTTATAGAAAGGCCCGCATCGGTAGTAAAGGAGTTAGTTGAAAATGCTGTTGATGCAAGTAGTACTAAAATAGATATTATTTTAGAACGTGCCGGTAAAAATCTAATCATTATTTCCGATGATGGTATCGGTATGACTGATAAGGAATTAGAAATTGCCGTTGAACGTCATACAACTTCTAAGTTTGATGAAAGTGATTTTCTAAATATTCATACTTTCGGTTTTAGGGGTGAAGCACTGCCGTCTATTGCTGCTATTAGCAAAATGCTAATTACTTCTAAAAAACGAGATGCCGACAAAGCATTTCAGATTAAGTTAATCGGCGGCAATGAAAAACAAGTTACTATTTCTGTTCATAATGAAGGTACTAAAATAGAGATACGTGATTTATTTTTCGCAACACCTGTACGTTTAAAATTTCTTAGAGCCGATAAAACAGAGCTTGCAGCAACTGTAGATGTGGTTAAGAAAATCGCTCTAGCACATCCTGAAATTTCTTTTAGTTTAACACATGACGGCAAGAATTTATTAAAACTAAAGGGACAAAATAAAGATGCTGAAACTAACCTAAAACAGCGTATAATTGATGTAATAGGTGATGATTTTATAAAAAACGCCGCTTATATAGACTTCAAAACACCTGATTTCTCTATTTGCGGCTATACTAGTAGCCCGACATATAATAGAGCTTCAAGTGAAGATCAGTTTTTATTTATTAATAATAGACCGGTAAAAGATAAATTATTACAGGTAGCTTTAAGGGTAGCATATCAAGATTATTTAGCTCGTGATCGTTATCCGCTATGTGCTATATTCTTACAAATCGATCCGCACCTTGTTGACGTTAACGTACATCCGGCAAAAGCAGAGGTTAGGTTTCATGACCCGAATTATGTGCGAAACTTATTGATAGAAGCAATTAAAAATGCTTTAACAAATAAAAGCCATGTTACTTCTACTACTATCGCCTCTGATGCTTTGGAGTTATTTAAAAATCCTTTAGTTAACAAACAAGCGCCAGTAAGTAAAGTTATAAATGTTAATAGTAAATCGGCAGATTATAGACCTACTACTCATTCTACACTTAATACAGTTCCTCAAAATCATGTTTGTCAAAAATTAATCGATACATTATCACATGCTAAAATAGAACAAGAAGTAGAAAACCGTATAGAACATGAACAGCAAACCCGTAAACAATATAAACTTGGGGCAGCTAAAGCACAACTTCATACGACTTATATTATTTCACAAACCGAAGATAGTATAGTGATTACCGACCAGCATGCAGCACACGAACGTTTAGGGTATGAAAAAATAAAAGATTACCTTATTAAAACGGAAGAGTTAATCAAACAGCGTTTGCTTATCCCTGAGATAGTAGAACTGCCAAATGAAAAAAAAGCAGATTGTTTATATGACCATAGAGAAAAACTATATAAACTCGGTTTAACTCTAGAAAAATTCGGCGAAAAATCTATTATAGTAACTGAAATTCCAAATATCCTTGGAGATGTAAACGTACAAAAGTTAATTCAAGATCTCGCCGATCATTTATCGGATTTTGGCAAGAATATAGCTTTGACAGAGTTAATCGAGCATGTAACGGAAACTTATGCCTGTCATTACTCTATTAGAGCAGGACGAAAATTATCGGCAGATGAAATGAATGCCTTACTGCGTCAAATGGAAAATACACCGCTTTCAGGTCAATGTAATCACGGCAGACCTACTTATATTGAGTTGAAGCTTAAGGATATCGAACGCTTATTTGGACGGTAACTCGTTTAATTTGAAAAATTAGCGTCATTGCGAACGACTGCAAGGAGTACGGCAATTTCGGGAAATTAAAACTAGATTGCCACGCTCCTTTTAGTCGCTCGCAATGACGTATCTCTCTTTATTTTGCAATGCCTAGTTTTTACTTGACTATTTTTCAATTTCGTTTTATTCTTCTTTTCTTAGAATAATAAAATAATATCTTGATTTAAGGTGTCAGCTAATGGCAAGGAAAAATAAAAATGTTTTGGTAAGGCTAGTAAGTACTGCCGGCACAGGTGTTTTTTGGGTAAAGAAACGTAATCCGAAGACCCAAACCGAGAAGCTTTCTTTTCGTAAGTATGATAAAGTAGTTAGAAAACATGTTCTTTTTAAAGAAGAAAAAATAAAATAATTGTAAGTAATATATGGCAGTAAAAATTCGTTTAGCTAGAGGCGGTGCTAAAAGGCGTCCTTTTTACCGTGTAGTAGTAGCTAACGCAACAGCACCTCGTGATGGTGACTTTTTAGAAAAAGTCGGAACTTATGATCCAATGCTTGCTTCAGATAATAGTGAGCGTGTTGTTTTAAAAAAAGATCGTATAGAATATTGGCTTGGCACCGGTGCTAAACCAACTGAGCGAGTCGCAAAATTTATTGAGCAAGCGGGTGTTACTCTTCCTGAGAAAGTTAAAAAGGAAATGGAAGTGAAAGCAAAAAACCACAAAGCTAGACTAAGTAAAAAGGAAGCTAAAGAAGCTTAGTTTATAGTGTATTTTCGTCATTGCGAGCAGGCATTGACTGTGTAGGTCAATTCAGCCCCTGTTCATCCCGCTATTTGATTGCGGGATTTAGTAAATTTGGCTATTACAAGTTATCTTTCTAGATATTGTGGTCAAGCCACGGTATGACAGCACATATCTCTTCTCTATAATCATATTAATATGCCGGATTAGCTCAGTGGTAGAGCAACCGCCTTGTAAGCGGTAGGTCATCAGTTCAAATCCGATATCCGGCACCATCAAAATTTTTCTTGTCATATTAGGACTATCTTTATATAGATACCAAATCGTCATTGCAAGCAGCCGTAGGCTGCGTAGCAATCTCATGAAATAATAACAAACTCCTGAGATTGCTTCGTCGAATTACTGCGTAATTCTTCTCGCAATGACGATTTACCGATCCATGCAAGCAAGCTTTCACAAGACTTATATAGAAAAAAACATACATAGTGACATCCTTTAAAATTTTTATATATGATAGTAATCGATAAAACATCTTATAGAGCTGTGGGATTTGATAAACGTATTAAATTCCTAGTGCTACATTATACACAGTGTGATTTTAAGCAGTCTTTAGATTTTCTAACCGGTGAAAAGTTAAGTAGCCATTATTTAATAAACAATGAAAATCCTGAACATATATTTCAATTAGTAGAAGAGCGTGATAGAGCATGGCATGCTGGAGTAAGTTACTGGCAAGGTCATGAGCGTATTAATGATACATCAATCGGTATTGAAATCGTAAATCCTGCTTTTGAAGTAAATGCAAAAAACAATGATATAGTTTGGCTACCCTATTCGGAAAGGCAAATTAATAGTGTTATAAGTTTGTGTAAACAGATTATTGCTAGATATGATATTAAACCTACTAGAGTGGTTGGGCATTCTGATATTGCTCCAGGTAGAAAACAGGACCCTGGCCCGCTATTTCCTTGGAAACTACTATATGATAACGATATTGGAGCTTGGTATGATGAACAGGTGTTTAACGATCTATTGCCGCAAGTCGACATAACCGATATTGCAGCAATTCAGCAAAAATTTATTACATACGGTTATAAACTTGAAGTTACCGAAATTTTAGACTCTAAAATGAAAGATATTATAATTTCGTTTCAAATGCATTTTCGTCCTAGTAAGTTTTCCGGCGATTTGGATGCTGAAACCATAGCAATTTTAGATGCATTAATATTGAAATATAAATCTGAATTAATATGATAAGATTTATAACTATACCGGATTTTGCGGATTATCAAGTTACTTTGAAATTAATGGAAGATTACGTTAACAAAGTAATTAGTGATCATAAGCCGGAAATTATTTATTTAGTTGAACATTCGGAAGTATATACAGCCGGTACTAATTATAAACAAGAAGAATTATTAAATTATGGTGATATTCCGGTAATTTACACAGGACGTGGCGGTAAATTTACTTTTCATGGACCAGGTCAGCGTGTTATTTATCCAATTCTTAATTTAGCTTCACCAAATCGACACAAAGATTTAAAGCTATATATAAAAATGCTTGAAGAATGGATTATAAATAGCTTAAATTATTTTGGAATTAAAACATATATTATTAAGGATAAAGTAGGAATTTGGGTAAAAGTAAGGAAAGATGAATTTGCTAAAATTGCTGCAATAGGTGTTAGAGTAAGAAAATGGGTTACATATCACGGTGTAGCTATAAATATTTCAACAGATTTAAGTAAGTTTAGTGGGATTATTCCTTGTGGACTTGAAAATTCTTTAGTAACATCTTTAAATCAGTTAGGGATTCATGTTGAAATGTCTGAATTTGATAAAATTATTCAAACTGAATTTAATAAAATATTTAAATGATCAGAAAATTTTTACTCACAATTTTTGCTCTTTGGGTCGGTGGTTTTGGTTATTATTTATATTTAATAAATTCTTATAAGCTTAATAGTAATACCACTAATGCAATAATAGTATTTGCAGGAGGAGGACATAAAATTGAAACCGGTATTGCTTGGCTTAAGGCAGGCTATGCACCTATATTATTTATTACTGGTATAGAATCTACAGAGCAATTAAAAAATTTGTTAAAGGAACGTAATGTTATAGAACAGCAGGTAATACTTGCTCCGAATAAAATAATGTCTGAAGAAGATAATATTAAGAAAGCGGTTAATTTTATTGTAACTTACGATCTTACTTCAATAATTTTAGTAGAGCATAATTATAATATGCCTTTTATGCTAAATAAGCTTGAAAAAGCGATTCCTTCTTCTAATACTATCTATATAGTACCATATCCTGTTTTTTCCAAACAAAAATATGATGTGTTATTAAAGTCCTATCATCGTTATTTAATGAGTATACTCGTTTAATTTGCTCCTTTACTCTTTTCCAGTACAATATTTTAGAACGGCTACGCGCCAAATAATGCAGAAATTAAAGAGCCTATTATTACTGCAGCTCTCATAGAGTTTGAAGGGCATCTGCTCTCAAACGTAATACTTACCTATAAATAAACTTAGGGTAAATCCAATCCCTCCAAGTATAGCTATAGAATAAAATTTTAACCATGAAGTATCACTTGGTAAATTACAGAGTTTAAATTTTACAAATGGATATGAAAATAGCATAATACCTAATTGCTTACCTACAAATAAACCAAATATTATCCCATAAATTAAAGCAAGTATTGAGTTGGAACAAAGTGCCTTTAAATACAAAAAGCGGTAAAATAAAGTAATTTACAAAAGGACTAGTTAAGTTTTCAAGTTTTTTAAAAGAAGTGTTAAATTCTCCTTTTATATTAACAGGTATAAAAGGTGCTATAATGGCTCTGCATAAAGTATCGTGAATGCCTGACTCCACCATACTAATCCATAATAATAAACCTACAATTATATAATAAAATAATTGTTTAACTTATCGATAATTCAATATAAACAAGATGAATATAATTATAGAGGAAATTAATAATGCCGGGGTATTGATTGTTTTAGTATAAAACAAAGCTAGTATATTAACGCAAAAGCATCGTCAATTAATGAGAAACCTATAATAAAAGCTCGTAATTCTAAAGATATATGTCGGCTGAAAAAAGATAAAATACCAAGGACAAAAGCAGTATCAGTTGCGATAGGAATAGCCCGTCCTTTTATTAATCCCGGTTTATCGTAATTAAAATGTATATTAAGACAGGAATTACCACACCTCCAAGGGCTGCCGCCGCAGGTAATATTAGTTTTTTTTATTTTTATGTTCACCTTCTACTAGGTGAAATTTCATCTCTAAACCTATTAATAAAAAGAAGAAAGTCATGAGACCGTCATTAACTAACTCTATAAAAGTTGTTTGTAAACTTACATTTCCTATTGTTAAAGAAAATTTACTGTAAATAAAAGAAGAATAATATTTTGTTAGGAAAATGTTATTGCTGACAATTATTGCTAAGGTAAAAGCAATAATTAATAATATACCGGCAAAAGTACCTGATTTAATTAATTCTCTTAACTGGTTATTTATACTCGTGATTTTAATAGTAGTTTATAACAAGCTCATAATAATAAGTTATTTAAATTCAAGAAAGTCAAAAATCTATATAAATCCATAGCAATAATTTATTTTTTAGTGAGATAAAAAGTTGTTTTTTGTACTTTTGTAAGCTTGTATAATAAGTGTAAGAAGATATAATTATTAATTACAAAAAAAATATCTAAGCAATTCTTATGTTAGCAGAACAGCAAACCGAATGGATTATCAGCAATAACCTTGTAAATAAAGGATGGCATATAGATAATGATACTAAAAAGAATGTTTATTTCCAAAAACCAAAATCAAAAACAGAACAGACAAGATTAAACGGAAAAAGACCGGATTATATCTTATATGAAAGTAATAATGATAAACCTATTGCAATAATAGAAGCAAAAAAACAGGAGTGTGGGGTTTAAGGCAAGCTTTAAATCAAGCAACGGAATATGCAAAATTGCTTGATGTACCTATGTGTTCGCAATGAATGGAGCTTACTGCGAAGCTCGTTTTGTTGCTAATAATAAAGAGCTTATATTAAACGGTGATGAAGTAAGGGAATTACTACATGAAAAAGAATTATTAACTTTTTTAGAGGCAAGCAGTAATGAAGCTTGGACTATACCGAAAGAAATTAAAGTATCACGCGAAGAATTAATATCGATATTTAAAAACTTGAATAATCTTTTAAGAAGTGAAGGGCTCCGAGCAGAAATAGAAAGATTTAGCGAATTTGCAAATATATTTTTCTTAAAATTATTAAGTGAAAACAACGAAAAATCTTGGTGGAATAATATCAAAGCACAATCAAACGATGATATTATCGGTTACATTAATAGCTATGTTATAGAACAAATTAAGAATAAATACGGTGGTGATGTTTTTACGCTTATTTCTCTAGGCAATTCCATTGCTCTCCGCCACATTATCGATGCAATTGATCCTCTTATTTTATCTACGATAGATACAGATATAAAAGGCGATGCATTCGAGTATTTCTTAGAAAAAACTACATCAACGGAAAAATGATTTAGGCGAATATTTTACACCGAGAAATATCGTTAAAACCATTATTAATTTGGTTGATCCTAAATTTAAAGAAACAATTTATGATCCTTTTTGCGGTACCGGCGGGTTCTTAACTGAAGCTTTTAATTATATCAAAGAAAATAATATAATTAATACCGATGAAGATTTAGAAAAATTAAGTTTAATACATTATATGGGCGAGAGCTAACCAAAACCGCTAGAATCGTTAAGATGAATATGATTTTGCATGGTGACGGACATAGCGGAATTCAGCAAATAAATAGTCTTGAGAACCCTAATGATGTTAAACCCTTAACTGATCAGCAGTTAAAGTTTGATGTAATTGTTACTAATTGCCATTTTCTCAAACTATCACTAAAAAAACTAGCAAAAACGGCAAAACTATAACAGAAAATCATGTAACTCCTCTTTTTATAACGGCATTGCAAAAAATAACGGTGATGCTGCTTGTGTTTTGCATTGCCTGCAAAATTTAAAAGAGGGGTGGTAGAATGGCATTGGTAGTACCTGAAGGGTTCTTATTCAGAAAAGACACCGCTGCTGTTCGTCAATTTTTACTATCAAAAGCAAAGCTGCAACTCGTTATCTCTCTACCGCAAGGTACTTTTTCCTTATACAGGAGTAAAAACGTCAATACTTTATTTTATCGATGCACATAAACCGAATAATCAAAAAGAATATCGGCATTACTCTAGACAATAAAAAAAGAAAAATTGTCGGTATAAATGATTTAAACAGGCGAGGATGGAAAATTAAATTTATCTAAAATTCCTTTTATAGATCTCGATTTTTATCAAATAGCTAAAAAAGGATTGGTGAAAAACAATGATATTTTAATGTGTAAAGACGGAGCATTAACGGGTAAAGTGTGTTTTGTAGATGATAAAATTTTACCGCAAATAGAAGTAATGGTTAATGAACATGTTATTTTTAGAGGGAAACCGAATTATTATACATCAATCTTATTTATTTTATTGTTTAAATAGCGATATAATTTTAAATCAAATTAAGAACTTAGCTTATAATAAAAGTGCTCAGCCTGGTTTAAATAGAGAACATATAAACTCAATTTATATTCCTCTTCCGTCTCTAGAAAAACAACAGGAAATTATTGAAGAATTGAATAGCTATCAAAAGATAATAGAGGGGGCAAAACAGATAATAGATAATTGGCATCCTTATTTTGAAGTAAATAAACAATGGGAAATTGTTAAATTTGGCGATATCGTTATCAATAAATTAAAAAGTAATATTTTATCTCTTGAGCATAAGGAGTATACAACATTAATAGTAGGTAAAAAAGGTAAAATGATTAACATTAATACTGCAATTAAGGGGGATATTCCAGTAATAGCAGCTGGTCGGGTTAGTCCTTATTCACATAATCAATATAATTTTAACGGTAACATAATCACTATTTCTTCATCGGGAGCATATGCTGGATATATTTGGTATCATAATTCGCCAATGTGGGCTTCAGATTGTAACGTAATCTATTCAATTAATGAAAAACTATTGTTAATTAAATATCTATATTATATTTTAAAATCTCAGCAAAATATAATATACCAAAAGCAAGCTGGATCAGGTCAACCTCACGTTTATTTGAAAGATTTAGAGGATTTACAAATTCCTATCCCGCCTCTTGCAGAACAGCAAAAAATAGTAACAGAGCTTGATAATAATCAAAGTAAGATTGACAATCTTAAAAACTATATAAAACAATTTGAAAACAAACTAAAAACCACATTAAATTCTCTTTGGCAATAATTGATGTACATTAACTACTTAAAAGATTTGATTGGTTTTAAGTCTGTAACTCCTAAGAGCGATGGGGCTATTGAGTATATTGATGATTTGCTTAAACAGCACGGCTTTAAGACCGAAATAAAAATATTCGGTGATTCTAAAAGCGAGCAAGTCACTAATCTTTATGCTGTTTTCGGTAGCAATGAGCCTAATATTTGCTTTGTTGGTCATGTAGATGTAGTGCTGGCAGGCAATCATGAGCTTTGGCATAATGCGAGTCCATTTAAAGCTAGCCAGCAAGACGATAAGATATATGGCAGAGGTGCGGTGGATATGAAAGGGGCTATAGCGTGCTTTCTAGCTGCCAGTTTAGATTTTATAAAAAATAATACCGATTTTAAAGGTTCCATTAGTTTCTTACTTACTAGTGATGAAGAGGGAAAAGCAAAGCATGGTACTAAAGAAATGCTGCAATATATTTATGATCAAGGATATAAGATAAATTTTGCTATTGTCGGTGAACCTACTTGTGAAAAAGAAATAGGCGATGCAATTAAGATTGGCAGAAGAGGAAGTGTTAACTTTAAATTAAATATAGAAGGCTTAAGCGGGCATGTAGCTTATCCTCATAAAGCAAATAACCCGTTGCCTTGCTTAATAATAATATTGAATGAGTTAACAAATATAAAACTTGATGAAGGTACTGAATTTTTTCAACGTTCGAATCTTGAAGTAACGAATATCGAGGTCAGTAATAATACTTCAAACGTAATTCCGGCAAGTACGGAAGCATCTTTCAATATACGTTTTAATAATTTACATAGTGCAGAAACTTTAGCAAAACAGGTAGCAGAAATTATTAAACAGCATTGTAAAGAATATAAAGTAGATTATAAGTTAGAATATAGTAGTTCTGCTGAAAGTTTTATTCAGAACCCTAGCGATAAAATAAAAGAATTTGCTAAAGTAGTAGAGCATACGCTTAAAATAAAGCCTGAATTCTCTACAAGTGGCGGTACGTCGGATGCAAGATTCGTCAAAAATTATTGTCCGTTAGTAGAATTTGGTTTATTATCCGAAACGGCACATAAAATAAACGAATACACAAAAATTAGCGATTTACAAAAATTATATGATGTGTATTATAACTTTTTGATGGAAATACTTTGATGTCATTCCTGCAGAGGCAGGAATGACATAGAATCTATGCAATAAGACCACCCTTTTACAGGAATGGCTTTACCATACGCGGATGTGATGGAACTGGTAGACATGCAAGATTTAGGTTCTTGTGCCGTGAGGCGTGGGGGTTCAAGTCCCTTCATCCGTACCACTTAAATTTTCTCATAAAGAATAACATAAAATTTTTATGCAGCAATTTAGTATTTATCAAACAAGCGATGAATTGCTTCTAAAATCGATATTGCTTCTGATAGAAAAATGCTATCACTCTGATCTTAAAAGCGTGATATTAACTGCAGATGCAGATCAACAAGAAATGCTCAATAAAAATCTTTGGACTTATTCACGTAAGCAATTTATACCTCACGGTAGTAAACTTGATCCGCAGCCTGAAAAACAGCCGATTTATATTACCGATGAGTTACAAAATCCTAATAATGCTAGTGTGCTTGTTATTATTTCGCCTACAGATATAGGAAAAATTTTACAAGCAAAAGAGTATATAAGAATTTTCAAAAGGATAATTATAATAACCGATTTACTGGAAGATTTAAAAGAATTAACAGTTAAAATAAATAAATTTACCGGACAGGAAAACAAAATAGATTGTTTTACTCAAAATCCTCGTGGAGCTTGGAATAAAGTAGTCTAATAAATTTATATTCTTTTAACAAATAAATATAATCCGATCGTTAAAGCAATAACCAAATTGAAATAACAAGCAAAAATAAAATCTAGATTTTTTGAAGCAAAATTTTGTAATATAAAATGAATTGAAGTAACTAGCAATACTGTTAAGGCAGAAAATAATACCGGCATAAAAGTTGTTTTTTTGCTATAAGGATATCTCAAAAAAACTGCAAGTGCTACAAAAGGTAATACAAAATTGTATAAAGGCCAAATTATTCTTTGATGTGCTTCAGCAATTAATTTAATTTTTTTAGTAATAGCTAAATCATGAGGAGGGGCAAGTAATTCGCTTATATAATATTCGTTTGCTTCTTTATTATGTTTAGTTCTTTGTGATACTAAAGGATTATCATTTTGCAGTTTTATCATTAAAGAATCGAAAGTTAACTGAGTTAAATTACCGTTTACGTCATATTCTTGTCTTATGCCTTTATTAAGTTCAAAAATCGGGCTATTATCATATATATTAAGAGTACCTGAACCCGCAAATACTACTGATGGGTTATTAGCATTGCGATTATCAAATATTATTACGCCGTTCATAATATTTCCTGCTGATTTTTTATCTATAAAAACAGTGATATCTTTCGTTACTTTATTAAAAGTTTTCTCTTCAATCATACTTGAGATATAATTATTCTTTATAAAGTTTAAACGTGATTTTAAGTTTATATGAGATAACGGCAGGATGGTAGAAGATATATAATAAGCAATTAGCATAACTATTAATGCGACATATAAAGCAGGCAGTGCTAGCTGTACATTATTAACTCCTGAAGCTTGTAATATAATTAATTGTCGCTCGACTTTTAAATTATTATAGATATAGATCACGGTAATAACCGTTATTACCGGTAACAGAATAAATAATAAAGTAGGCAGTACTAAAACTATTAAACTGAAGAAGTCCATAACTTTTATACCTTTATCAAATAAATATAAAAGTTTTAATATTTGCGTTATCCATACTATACTAGTCACTGAAAAAGTAACGACTATAAGCAGCGGTAAGATATTTTTTATAAAGTATTTTCGGTATAGTAGCATAATGTTTGTTTGGTTTTTTGATGTCATTCTCGTTTTTAGCTAGGAGCGACATCAAACGCTTTTCAAAAACTGTTCAGTACTATGGATGGTTAGATGGGTTTTGTGGAAACTCGTTCCCGGTTCATTTCAAAATAATTAAAAACCAAGTGCACTGTGTGAACCTAATCGTATTAACTCCAATGTGTCAGCATCGGGTTTTCTATAAATTAATCTAAATCCGGTTTAATATGACAATCTCTACAATCTTTCCAATTACCTATACATATGATCTCTCATATGTATAGGTCATGTTATATCAGCAGCCAAGTACCTAACTGCTTTCAGTAAAATATCATCCAAATTTATTCTACGTTTTCCACGTTTAAACTGTGCAGTATGTTTAATCGTTCTCATTTAAATCAGATAACAAATTATTGATATTACCAATATGAACTAATTTGCCGCTTCTTGCAGCTTTCATAGCTTTAATTGTTTCATCATTTGGGATAAGTGGCTCAAATGGCAATGCTTTTTCACGAGCAACACGAAATAACAGCATACGAACAGCATCAGATAAAGTAAGTCCCATAGCAGCAAGCACTAAAGCTGCTTCTTCTTTCACATCTTCATTAATACGGGCTCGCACAATAGAATCAGCAGACATAAAAATCTTCTTTCAATAATGTGGCTACATTGTAGCGCGCATATTAAAAACTTTCAAGATTAAAAAACTTGTTTTTTATATGTTTTTTCTTAATTACTGCCTCATTAATAAAAAATCCCCGATCTTTCTTATTATATGATTTGCAAAGATGCGATAAATTAACTTACCTATCAGTATTGTTATAAATGCAATAATAATGCCGTAGATTATATCACTTGGGTAATGCATAGCAAGGCTTATGCGAGATAAAGACACGAGCATAATAACACAAATCATTAAGATTTTTAATGGTAATTTTATATAATTCCAAGCAAAATACGTTACTAACACGCTAAGAGCTGCGTGGCTGCTTGGAAAGCTTGAAAAGCATCTTTCGTTTGCAGTATTTATTATGGTCATGAAACTATCTACAGGAAGACTGCAATAAGGGCGAGGGAAATTAACTGAAAATTTAAGAGCGGTAAAAATTAAACCGAATACCCCGTATATTATACCGATTTCAACTAACTTATTATAATTGTGCCAGAATTTATTTTGCCACTTCTTATCATTTTTGGTTTTCTTTAATTGAATATAAAAATATATACAGTATATAATATATATTAAGGCGAAATTAGCGATATTAAAACAAAACGAAATTATTTTAAAAAAATAAGGTATAAAGCCGATATTAGTAATTTTATTCAAAAATAAGAATATTTCTTGATTTAAGCCGCAAAAATTATAAAAAACTTCAAACATTAATTTTAAATATTTATGTTACAAGTAACAATACTTGGGTGTGGAGCATCTATAGGCGTACCGGTGATCGGGTGCGATTGTAGTACTTGCACATCTCCTTCAAAGTACAATAAAAGGACTAGATCAGCAATATATATTAACGATGAAAATAGTCAAATATTAGTTGATTTCGGTTTTGATATTAGAAATCAACTATTACGAGAAAAGATAAATAAGCTCGATTGTGCTATATTAACACATTATCATTCCGATCACGTTAACGGCATCGATGATTTACGAGTATTTACTTTTATGCAAGGCAAGTCATTTGAAATCTATACAGATCACGATAGTACGGCAAAGCTCCATACAAAATTTGATTATCTATTTAACAATAAGTTATTTAAGCTTGGGCGACTGTTCACAACTCAATCTGTTAGTTTTTTTGATAAAATTAAGATTAATACTATCGAAATACAATTTTTTAGACAGCATCACGGTCCTATAGATAGCTTGGGCTTACGTATAGGTGATTTCGTTTATTCGCCCGATGTAATCGATTTTCCTCCTGAATCAGATAAATTTTTAAAAGATATAAAAATATGGATATTAGATTGTATGGATTATAAATCAAATCCGAATCATGCAGGGCTTGATAAAGTTCTAGAATGGCATGAAAAATATAAACCTGAGCAGATATTATTAACCAATATGAGACACACGATAGATTATCATGAGATTACGAAAATGCTTCCAAATAACGTTAAGCCGCTTTATGACGGTTATAAATTTACGGTCTAGTTTATATGATTATTTTAGAAAAAGTTTGTAAGCGTTATGGCAAGAATTGCACAATTAAGAATATTGATTTAAGTTTTACTACTAAGGAAACTACTGTAATAATCGGTCCTTCGGGAAGCGGTAAAACTACTCTGCTTAGAATTTTAAATAATTTAGAAGAACCAAGTAGCGGTACTTTTTTGGTAGACGGGAAGAAGCTACTGCTTAAAGATAGAAGAAAGCTTCGTTTAAAAGTTGGTATGGTTTTTCAAAATTTTAATCTATTCCCGCATTTAACGGTAGGAGAAAACCTAATCTATACACCGGTAAATGTTTTAAATTTGCCAAAAGAACAAGCAATTTCTATGGCAAAGGAATTGCTTGCAAAATTTAAGCTAACGCAAAAATTTGACTCATATCCGGCAATCCTATCAGGAGGGCAAAAGCAACGCACCGCAATAGCAAGGGCTTTAATGATGAAGCCGAAAATTTTGTTATTCGACGAACCGACTTCGGCACTCGATCCTGAAAATATTAAAGATGTTATAGAGAATATAAATTTATTAAAAGATCAAATGAGCATGGTAGTGGTCACGCACCATTTGAAGTTTGCAAAATTAATAGCAGATCGTGTTATTTTTATGGATCAAGGACAGATTTTAGCAAATCAGCCTGCCGAGGATTTTTTTAATAAACCGGCATCGCATCGAGCTAGGTTGTTTTTAGAGAATATCGGCGATTTAATGTGATTTTCTTGATAAAGATAAAATTATAGCCTATAATTAGTATTTAATTTAGTATTAATTATAGGTATCCTCAATGAACTTAAAAAATTGGCTACGTCGTCTAAATAAGTTCGCAGGTAGCCACGTATTAAGGATACGCTCTGCTCCTAGTCTTGCAGACTCCTTGCTCTTTTCCAAGTTGATCTTCGTATAACTTTCTTCGTTTACTTGGAGTCAATAATGGAACATATTTATGCAAATCTAGCAGTTAGTATAGTATATCAGAATTTAAGAAAAAGCCCTACTGCATTATTGGATAAGGCAAGTGGTGAGCCTGTTGCCTTATTAAATCATAATAAACCGACTGCTTATCTAATTCCGGCTGAATTATATGAGCAAATTATTGAAGCTTTAGATGACAAATATTTATTAGAGCTTGCTACTATTAGATTAAAAGATAAAGAAAAGGTAATAGCGGTTAAAAGTAGCTTTTGTCATTCCCGCGAAAGCGGGAATCCAGTAAAAAATGGTAAAAATAAAAAAAATCATATAAAAATTTAGTATCTAATTTATTTAGAAAGCTGGATTCCTGCTTTCGCAGGAATGACATAGCTTATCCTATTTTTTAGTATAATGTTACTATTATCACATCGTACAGTTTTGGCACAGACACGAGTAGAATTACCGCAAAAACTAAAAAGCTTGAATTGCAAAAAGACGAATTACAAGGAGAAGTAATTGCAATTTTATACAAAGGTGAAGTTATTTATAAAACAACGTTTGGAAATCAGAAAGGTAATAGTGGAGTTATTACGGATAAAACTTTATTTCCTTTAGCATCGGTTTCAAAAGCTGTTTCAGCAACGGCAATTGCATTAATGGTAGATCAAGAAAGTTGAGATTTTGACGAAAAATTCA
>NZ_JAQCNX010000041.1:0-3978 GCF_036857515.1 Candidatus Rickettsia tasmaniensis
CTATTACTACCCCTGAAGAATCAAAAAATGAGCATGAATATATAACTAATGCATCAGAGACTATTTTACAAAAACTGAATCTTCCTTATCGTGTTATGTTACTTTGCACCGGAGATATGGGATTTGCGGCAAAAAAAACCTATGATATAGAAGTATGGCTTCCGGGACAAAAGCAATATCGCGAAATTGCTAGCTGTTCTAATTGTGGAGATTTTCAAGCACGTAGAATGAAAGCAAGATATAAAGAATTTGGCAGTAATGAAACTACCTTAGTTCATACTTTAAATGCTTCAGGATTACCTATCGGAAGAACTATGGTTGCAATACTTGAAAATTATCAGAATGAAGATGGATCAATAACTATACCGGATATCTTGATAAATTACATGGGAGGATTACAAAAAATCACTGCCTATAATGAATAATTGTTTATTAAATAATAATAAGGTAAAGTTTCTAGTTGTTGTTAAATTGGCTTTGTTGCATGGCTCTTATATCATTCCCGCTTTCGCGGGAATGACATCGAGTAGAGGCCTATGTACGGCTGCTCGCAATGACGACTCTAGCATCCACGCAGGCAAAGTTCATTAGTATATACTCCTGTGAAATGAAGAGTTGTTATACGAAGTTCAACTTGGAAAAGAGCAAGGAGTCTGTAAGCCGAGGGGCAGAGCATATACTTAATACGTGAGCATCCGAGGACTTACAAAGACGACGTAGCCAATTTTTCAAGTTGAACGAGTATACAAAACTATAATTTAAATTCAGGTTATTTGTGTTTAGTGGTTTACGAAAATTTGACAAAGATATATATAATTATAATGCTCCTAATTTTATACCTATAGCATGTCATTATAATGAAAATACTTTACTTACCAAAGACGGTAAATTACTACAAATTATCAAAATACACGGCATTAACTCAGAGAAAATAAGCGATAACATACAAAATTTACGTGAAATGGTTAGAGTTTCTATAAAAAAGAATATAACCGATTATGATTTTGCTTTTTGGCTACATACAATACGAGAAAAACAAAACTTAGACGATTCAACTCCTTACAAAAAATTATTACCGGCAAATATTCATACCCTATGGCAAAGAAAAAACCATTGGAATGATAAATTCGTTAATACTTTATATATATCTATAGTACATGATTCTGCTAAAGTTAACATCACAAATTTTAACTCTTTAATAAATTCTTTATCTAATAAATTAATTACTGATTTTGAAAATAACTACTTAGATTCAGCTTTTCAAAAATTAGACAATATCACCAATAATATTTTAAATGATTTAAACGAATTCGGTGCTGAAAAACTCGGTATAATATTTGAAAATGATAATGTTTTTTCTAATCCTTTATTTTTATATAATCGAATAGCTAACCTTAATAATAATGATTGTTTGGTACCTATAATAGATTTATCCAATGCACTAGGTAGAAGTATTTATACAATTAGCAGCGATAAAATGGTAGTTACGGATCATGAGAAAAATAATAAATTTGCTTCTTTACTATCTATAAAAGAATATCATGAAACTCCTTCTAATACACTGGATAAATTTTTACAGTTACCGATTGAATTAATAATAACTGAAATATTTTACTTTGTTAGCAAAAAACAAGTAATATCCAAATTGCGTGGTCAAGATTATATTCTAAAAATTACTAACGACTCAACTTTACTTAATCACAAAGGGATTAATAAGCTTGATGCAGCTAATTTAGATTTTCAATTTTGTAATCAGCAAATTTCAATTGCCGTTATAGAAGAAGATGAAAATAAACTAGATGCAGCCGTAGCTAAAGCATCAACCGAACTTTTTAAACTTGGTATTATTCATGTAAAAGAAGATCTTAATATTGAGCAAATATTTTGGTCGCAATTACCTGCTAACTTTGCCTTTATACGTAGAATGTCGCCATTATCCGTAGAGCATATTGCTTCTCTTACCGCTCTTCATAATACTACACTCGGTAATCAATATAATCCTTGGGGTAGGGCTATAACTTTACTGCGAACCGAGAAAGGTACTCCATATTTCATGAATTTTCATGATAAAACGAATAAAGGTAATACTTGCATCTTTGGTACGGGAAAAACCGGCAAAACCGTATTATTGAACTTTTTAATATCAGAGTCGACTAAATACGATCCAACAATAATTTATATCTCTAATAATAATGATTCTAAAATTTTTATCGAGGCAATAGAAGGCAAATGGTTAGAACCGGACAAACAAATTATCAATCCATTTTTAGTAGATGATACAGAAAAATCACAAGCATTCATTTTAGAATTTTTAAAATTAATCAGTGGTCATTATATTTCACCTCTTAGCGAAATAGAGATATCCTTTCTAGAGAAATTAAAAAATAAAATTTTATCAATTGAAAAAGAAAAACGTATTTTTTCCGATATTTTAAAATTAGAAGATTTTAAGGAGGAAGGAGGAATACAAATACTTGATAAACTTAAAGTTTTTACCGAAGAACAATTATATTCCGGATTATTTGACGGATCGTCTCTTAACATTGAAGAAGGGAAAGTTATAGGGTTTAATTTATATAAACTTTCTGATGAGCTGTTTTCTAAACAATTTTACCCGACGGAGAGAAAATTTTTAGAACAATTTAATAATAATTTAAAGAAACACCAAAGTATTAGTGCAGCAGTAATTTATGCTTTTACTTATCATTTAAGTCTAGTTGGCACAAAACCTAAAATATTTGCTGCCGATAATTTTGATAAACTTTACAGACCTGAGGTTTATTATGATAATATAAATTTAATCTATAATAATTTGTCTCAAAATAACGGTATTTTCGTCAGTAATTTCAATTTTATTTATCTTAAGTCATATCCAAAACATACTATAAAACCTTGGCTTGATTTAATTAATACTAAAATTATTCTACCGTCTGATGTTAAAATAGAAGATTTAGATAAAATTTTAGGTTTAAGCAAGCCGGAAATACGAAAATTATCACAGCTAATACTTTCTGCAAGGATGTTCTTAATTAGTAAGGATAATGAATCGATAGCTTCTGAATTAAGTATTGCCGCTTTAATAGGAGTTGTCCGTATTTTATCAAGCAGACAGGAGGAAATGGATATTTATAAAAAAATACTTGAACAACACCAAGGTCCTCCGGATAATTGGGTTAATTACCTATATAATGAGTTAAATACGGACTAATATTTCACTCTGTCATCCCGTGATTTATTATGGGATCCAAAAAAAATTAAAAAGGACTGGATCCCGCTACAAGCTCGTGGGATGACAATAATTTATTATGAACTATAAAAACAACGAGCATAAAGAATACTCAAAGTGTTAAAAAAATATTTACTATTTTTCTTATTTTCATTTTTCTCATTTAATGTATATGCATCTATTTGGGGTGATATAGCCGATTGTCTTAGCGATCCATGTAATTGCGGTCAAAGTGAGAGAACGGAAATTTGGAATAAGGATGGAGGCATCAATGCAAAGCCAAGAGGGCCTTTTAAACCAGGCACATTATGTCCTCCTTGGAATAAAAGCGACGGTCGCGATAATGATACTTGTTTATTAAAATTTGATTACCCAGGTACATTTATCGGTTTTTTACTCAATAGATGTGCGGAAGAAGCTCCTGATAGTAGTTACTTTACTCCAAAAATTCGTATTAGAGTTCAAAGCTGTAATGCCGTAGCTTGTTGGCACCAAAACTCTACTTTAAATTGGGATGGAGAATGTGTATTATGGCCTACAGGTTACGGTCTACCTCTAACTAGAGTCTGTGCTAGAGTTGCCGTACCGGATATGCCTCCACCTCCCGGGACAAATGCCCTACCTTCCCCTGCAGATCCAGGTTATACCGATGGAGTACATCTCAATAAAGTTGGTTATACAGAAACTGATAATAAGATAATCGGTTTAGACGGAAAAATAGTTACTTTAAAATCTCCTAAACTTTGTGCTTA
>NZ_JAQCNX010000046.1:0-2281 GCF_036857515.1 Candidatus Rickettsia tasmaniensis
ATTATTTATGAGAGGGTGAAGAGATTAGTAAAATTTGATAGAAATATATGTAAAATTGAAAAATATATTGAAGCAGTACAATATCTTTTAATTAATTCCGATGCCACGACTATTATTATTATTGAACTCGCTATAATGCTAGCACAATATAATAAAAATATTGATAAAACGCTTAGAGCAAATTTTGTTTCGGAATTTATATTATCTTCAGACATTCCTTTTAGTCATAGACAGCGTCTTATGCTAGGTATTGCCTCTAGCGGTCGTACTCGATACGCTTGGTGGTGTAATACATCCTGTTGCATATATGAATATTGCGGCATTTTTGCAAAAAGCTGATAAAGAGCGTTCCGGCGTAATATCTACAATGAACTCATCGCTTGAATTATGGGCAAATCCACTTATTGATTCAGCTACAGCATCTTCTGATTTCAATATACAAGAATTTAAAAAAGTAAAAACAACCGTATATGTAGGGTTAACACCCGATAATATACAGCGTTTACAAAAATTAATGCAGGTGTTTTATCAGCAGGCGACAGAATTTTTAAGCCGCAAAATGCCGGATTTAAAGGTAGAGCCGTATGGAGTAATGTTCTTACTTGACGAGTTCCCAACGCTCGGGAAGATGGATACTTTTAAAGCCGGTATAGCTTATTTTAGAGGTTATAGAGTTCGTTTATTTTTAATTATTCAAGATACACAGCAGTTAAAAGGAACATATGAAGATGCAGGGATGAATTCTTTCTTATCTAATGCAACATATCGTATTACTTTTGCCGCTAATAACTATGAAACGGCAAATTTAATATCGCAGCTTGTCGGTAATAAGACGGTAGAACAAAGATCATTTAGTAAACCTTTATTTTTTGATCTTAATATTTCTACTAGAACCCAAAACGTTTCTCAGGTTCAAAGAGCTTTACTTTTACCTCAAGAAGTAATACAGTTACCGAGAGATGAGCAAATTGTTTTAATAGAATCCTTTCCGCCTATAAAATCTCGTAAAATTAAGTATTACGAAGATAAGTTTTTTACTAGTAGATTGTTACCGCCGACTTTTGTACCTACTCAAGTACCTTTTGACCCTAGGGCAAATAATAATGAGGCTTCTGAAGAGACCGAAACAATAACTGTTTCAGAAAATAATGAGTAAGATCCAAAAATGCGTTTAGCTATTATTGATATCGGTTCAAATGCTTTAAGAGCTGTAGTTTATGAAAGTGATGAGCTTGGAGCGCCGGAAATTTTTAATTATAAATTTAGAAATTATCTTACAAATTTACTTAATTTAGATAATTTAGACGTAAAACATCAAACATATTTATCTCTACAATATCTTATTCATATTTTTACCAAACTGTCCGTTACTAATATTAGATGTGTTGCAACAGCTATACTTAGGGGGCATCCTAAAGCAGATGAATTCAAAGCTATAATCAAAAAGAGATTCAATATTGATATTGAAATTATCTCAGGTGAACTTGAAGCTTATTTAACTGCTGCCGGATTAATTTCCGGTATTAGTGATGCTTTCGGTATTGTAGCCGATCTTGGAGGTGGAAGTCTTGAGCTTGCACAGATTGGAAATAAAAAAGTCGGTAAATTAAAATCATTGCCGCTTGGTACAAAAATTATTGTTAGTAGCAATTTTGGTGATGTCGGGCTGATTACTAAAATGCTAGAGGAAGAATTTGGAGCTGCACATTATCCTAATTTATATTTAATTGGCGGTGCATTACGTCTAATGAGCCGTATATACATGGAGTCTATAAATTATCCCCTTAAAAATTTACATAATTTTGAAATAAATCGTGTAGAGTTTGAGTTATATTTAGAGAAATTATCGCAAATCGATAAATTAAAGCTGAGTTATTACGAGCAGAAAGCCATAAATTATAATGCAGTTTTAGTAATAAAAGCAATGATTAAGGTATTTTCACCGGAAAAAATTATTATCTCAAATTACGGTTTAAAAGAAGGAGTAAGATTTGACTCGTTGCCGTCTCATGAAACAGAAAAAGATATTATTTATGAGAGGGTGAAGAGATTAGTAAAATTTGATAGAAATATATGTAAAATTGAAAAATATATTGAAGCAGTACAATATCTTTTAATTAATTCCGATGCCACGACTATTATTATTATTGAACTCGCTATAATGCTAGCACAATATAATAAAAATATTGATAAAACGCTTAGAGCAAATTTTGTTTCGGAATTTATATTATCTTCAGACATTCCTTTTAGTCATAGACAGCGTCTTATGCTAGGTATTGCC
>NZ_JAQCNX010000025.1:0-10374 GCF_036857515.1 Candidatus Rickettsia tasmaniensis
ACCTGCTTCTGATCTAAAGCACGGGGTGTAAGCAACATAACGCATCGGTAATTTTTCTCTTGGTATAATAGTATCGGCGACTATATTTACTAAAGATACTTCTGCGGTTGGAATTAGTCTGTAACCATTGGTTATTGCAAAAGACTCTTCGGCAAATTTAGGTAGTTGTCCTGCATTATACATAGCATTATCTCGAACTAATACCGGAGGTGATATCTCAAAGAAATCCAACTCTTTAGTATGAACATCAAGCATAAAATTAATTAAAGCACGTTCTAGCTTTGCTAAATCACCTTTTAACGTTACAAATCTAGTTCCAGAAATTTTAGCAGTTTGTTCAAAATCCATTAAATTTAATTTTATACCTAGTTCAAAATGCTGTTGATTCAAAGCATTTGGATTTGTCTCTCCGTAAGTACGAACTAATTTATTCATACTTTCATCCATTCCGTAAGGTACTTCTTCGTCCGGAATATTAGGAAACATATTTAATAGTTCATTTAATTCGTTATTATTATTTAGATCCTGTTCAAGTGCTTCCAACTTCTCATTTATATGTTTGACATCTCTTTGTAACCCTTCAAACTCTTCGCCGCTTTTAGAGGCCATATTACCTAAAATCTTTGATTTTACCTTACGTGCATGCTGAAATTCTTGAATTAAACTCGTAATTTTTCTTTTCTCTCTGTCGAGCATAGCAATTTTACTAGACATAGGTTCAATAAATCTTTGGCTAAGCTTTTCATCGAACAATTCTTGATTTTCTCTAATCCATTTGATATTTAACATTTAGTGTCCTCGGTTTTTCTATAAAATTACATATCATTATTGAAGTTTCATATAATAAAAGTAGCGGTATTGCAAGAGCAAACTGGCTTAAAATGTCAGGGGGCGTTAATATTCCTGCAATAATAAAGTTAATGACCACGGCAATGCGTCTTTTTTGCTTAAGTGTTTGTACCTTAACTATTTTTAGTATATTTAATATCATTATCACAACTGGCAGCTGAAAAGCAACTCCAAAAGCAATAATTAAATGAATAACTAAATTTAGATACTCGCTAATTCTTGCTTCCAAAACTATCGGTACTATCATATCACGTTTTTCAAAACTAAGAAAAAAATTCCAAGCTTTCGGCATTACAAAGTAAAAAACAAAAATACTACCGCACCAAAATAAAATAGGCGACATAAAAAGAATAAAAGCGATAATTTTTTTTTCATGGCGGTGTAACCCAGGACTGATAAATAAATAACACTCCAAAGCAATTATAGGTATAATAATAGTAAAAGCAGTAAAAGCTGCAAGTTTAATATAGGTAAAAAATGCTTCTGTAAGCCCTGTATAAATTATATTTCGTACCGTATCACCGCTTAGCTTAGCAAGCGGTTTTAATAAAACACTATAAATAGTGTCGCTAAAATAATAGCAAATAGCAAATATAATTATAAAAGCAGTAAATATTCTAAGAAGCCTTATTTTTAATTCTAATAAATGTTCTTGAAAACTATATAGTTTCATAAAAATTCTGACTCTTCATTTCGCAGAAATATATATATCAATATTATAAACCTTTTTTAATAATTGTCATATCTTTTTAGAAATATTCACAAAGCCTAGTTTCTTTCTATATATTTTATAAAATATCGGGATAAATAACATGCTAAACAGAGTATTACCTAAAAAGAATACAGGCCAAGTAAGATATTTTGCACAAATACCGCCAAGGCTAGCTAGAATAATACGGCTAAGAGAGCTAAAAGATGCAATAATAGAATATTGTGTGGCAACAAATTCACTATTACAAAGGCTAGCAAAATAGATAGAGATAATAGTTCCTGCAAAGCCTGCACAAAAATTTTGTACTGTAACAGTTATTATAAATGTCTTTATATCATAGCCGATAGTAGCAAGAATCATAAACATAAGAGGTGACAATAATTGAATAACTCCACCAATTAAGACACTATGAAATATACCCATTTTTGCAGCTAAAACGCCGCTTAAAGCTCCTCCGACGATCATGATTAGTAACCCGTAAGCTTTGTAAATAACGGCAATTTCATGAGTAGTAAAACTTAAATCTAGTAATAAAGGCGAACTCATAGCCATAGGTATAGAATCCGCAGCTTTATATAAAAAGATAAACAATATAATTAGCAGTAAATATTGCTGTTCATTTTTTAAGGAGATAATACTTTTTTTAATAACTTCAAAATATTGTTGTAATCCTATTAAATTAGTAGTTGTATGGTGTATTTCTTTTGATTGTGGTTCTTTGATACATAAAATTACTATAGGTCCAATTAGAGTAATGAATAGAGCAAATTTATATACTGTATTCCAGCCGAAAATAATTGATGAATATAAAGTACCGACGCTGCCAAGTAACATACCTAAACGAAACCCTATGCTACTAAAGGTAAAAGCCATTGAAAGCTCTTCTTTAGATGTAGGTCTCTCAATTCTATATGCATCAAGTACAATATCTTGTGTAGAACTGCAGAATGAAATAATAAATAAGATAATTGCAATAATATATAAGTTATTACAAGGGCTTATGTTTAAGAACCCCGTCATCGCTAGGATTAAAAATATTTGTGATACCAATGCCCAGCCACGCCTGTGACCGAATTTAGAACATAAAAAAGGTATAGAGTATTTATCTATAAAAGGTGACCATATGACCTTTAAGCAATACGGAAAGGCAGCTAGTGATATCGAACCTATTATATCAGTGGTGTATTTTGCTTCGGATAATTGATATGGAACTGTAAAAAAAATTAAATTGAACGTAAGACCGGAAATTAAGCCTAAAAGTAAAATACCGATTAAATATGTATGGTTATTTATGTCATTCTTGCATGAATTGATCTTCAACGTCATTGTGAGGAAAAACTGTAAGTTTCGACGAAGCAATCCAGTAAAAAATTCTGATTTACAGAATATTCTATTATTATTTCTGGATTGCCACCACGCTCCTTGCAGTTGTGGCTTTGTTGCATGGCTTACTGCCACCTCTGTCATCCCGCAGGTTTGTAGCAGGACCCAGTTAAAAAATACTAATATTGTTAGTATTTTTAGTTATTTTCTGGATACCGTGGTCAAGCCACGGTATGACACCGAACACGTTTTTTGAGCCATGCAACAACGCTTTCAGTCGCTTGCAATGACGGGTAGGTACACACGCAATAATGCCTCGCAGGAATGACATAAAGGAATGATTAAAAATTTTGTACACGAAATCTAATAGCTTTAAATAGTTACTTAATATTTCATTTTTAGGGAGTAAGGAGCGACTTTGGAAAATATTTTACCGACTACCGGTATTTTAGTTACAATAGTGCTGATTAAGAAAAAGGAAGGAATAACATTTCCTTTAACCATAATTAATTGCTGCTTGGTATCAATATTACCTGTCATAGTAAAATCAAAGAACGGTCCATGTGCTTCCGTATCAAAAATTGTAATTATATTTCCTCTATAATTAAATTTACCGCTCATATCTTCAAATAAAATATTTTTATTATTAGTTATTGAACTAAGAAAACCCGGCAACGAAACAAAGGAAACAAGCCGTGTTAAAAAAGGAGTATCGACTACCGTAAAATGTTTTATAGAAAATTTGCCGTCTAATATTGGCACTATTTCACCTTTTTTTACTTCATATCTTTTTGTATTTAAGTTGATGTTAATCTGACCGTTTTGCATAGTGGTATACATTCCGAGTCCCTTAAGCAATGCTCCGGCATTATCGGATTCAATTAACCATTGTTCAAAAGTTTCCTTAGCGGTAAGCGACATCTTAACTTTTTTATTATCAATATTAGCATTTAGAAAGCCGGAGAAACACCGCACTTTATCACATTTAATTGCTAAATCAAGATTACCTAGCATTATATTATTCTTTAAAAGTATTTTTGAGATATTAGTTTTTAAATTAATATTACGTGTAGAATCTCCCGCTTTTTCTAAAAACTGCATCATATTAGCATTTGATAAATCTAATCCGCTTCCATAAAGTGCCGTATTAAGATTATGGTTATCTATGATTATTTTTCCTTTTAAATCCGTATGATTATGTTTAACAGAGGCTAGATTAATATTATAAATATTTTTCTTAATTAAGGCATTACCGTTAATTTTTAGATTATCCTGCCCTGAAAGGTTAAATTCAATATTTCTATCGAAATTTTTATCATTTAATTTAGTATATAAATATAAATTGGCTTTTTTATATAATTTTTTATGAATAGATACTTTATCTATATAAAATTCTAAATTATTAAGATTAGAATTAACGGTAATAAAACTCTCATTATTATGCTGTTTTTTATACTCAAAATTTAAAACGGTACTGCCTGAAATTAATTTAAATACTCCAAATCTTTGATTATTTGCCGCAATATTGCTTTTTATTTTAAGTAAACACTCATTATTTTTATCCGATATATCATGGTCATAAGTAAAGCTGCTTGCATAATTATTAATGTTACCTTTACCGCTAATATTTAGTTTTTTATCTTTAAAACTACCTTTGGCTTCACCGTTTTGTAATAGGATATTATTGTCTAAGGTGTTAAAAGAGATATTTGTTAATGTCGACAAAACATTATAGCTATTAGGGATATTGGGGCTAATAGGAATTATTAGCTCTATTATTGAATTTGCCGTTCCTTTGATTTTTTTAAGATCAATATTTTGAGCTTTAATATTTTGATATGCATCATTTGGAACAAAGGCAATTAAGTCATTAATTTCACCTTTAGCAGTAGCATTAAAAACAAATTGTGATTTATCCGGTCCTTCCCATTTGAAAGTCATAATACCGTCTGAAACGACACTTTTACCGCTATATGCTTCATTAATTAGAAATTTTATTTCCGGTCCTGAAATGATTATATTAGTATCAACTTTAGTCAAAGGCGGTAAATCTGTATGATATTTATATTCAAAATTCGAGATATGTAAATTTGCTTTTAAATTATCTTCTACTAAAATATTTTTTTTTAAAAATTTTTTATCTAATTTAATATTTAATTCTCCGTTTTGGATGTAACCTTGTTTTATATGTTCTCGTAAATATGAGATTATAGGATTATCCGGAATAATTTTTTCGACTGTTTGATAAATTATTAAAGGCATATTTGCGGCAGCTGCACTTGCATCGATATTTTTATCGGTTATTATACCGCTGAGTGATAAAAAAGCTTTGTCCCCAAAGGTGAGTTTGCAATTAACGGTCTTTGGATTATCTTTAGAATAGGTGGTTTTATATGAGCATAAAGCATTTCCTAGAGGTAAGTCTGCTCCTTGCTCATCAGTTAAGATATCACTTTTTATTGAAGTTAGTCGTATGTCGGTTAGGGAATCTTTTTTAATTATATTTAACGAATAATCACCGGTCGTTGAAGTATTTATAATCTCTTCATCGTTATTTGAAATTACGGAAATTTTATCGATATTAAAATTAGCCTCTATTAACGCATTAGAGAAGAAATTTTTGAAATTAAAGAAAAGATTAAAATCGTTAATTTCTCCTCTAGCATTATCTATAAGACTTAAGGAAATTTTATCTATGGATAATCGGTTTTCTTTAAATTCTAAATTATGTAGTACAGCCTTTATATCATTTTTACTTAAATAAAATTCAATTATTTTTTTCAAAGGTTCATTTAAGTGTCCTTTATTTGCACTATAAACAGTTAGAGTTATAGCCAAAGATAATGAAATCAGAATTATAAAAATACTAATAAAGGTTTTTTTAATAAAATTCATTTGAGCTTGTAAATCTATTGAAATATGATAAAAGCTTTATATACTCGGATAGAACTGCAAAAATTGGCTAAGTCATTCTACAAGTACTCCGGTACTAACGTATTAAGTATACGCTCCGTTCCTCGTCTTGTGGACTCCTTGCACTTGTTGAAATTGAGCTTAGTCTATACTACTCTTCATTTATTTGAGGTATACACTTGGAATATAACGTATAATTTAAAAATTTAATATAAAAATCACGAAAAATTATGAATATTACATTTATCGGTAGCGGATATGTGGGATTAGTCTCAGGTATTATTATGGGCTATTTAGGTCATAATGTTACTTGTATTGATAATGATGAGGTTAAAATATCCAAATTAAATAAGCAAATATTACCGATTTATGAAGCTAAACTTGATGAGTATCTTAAGCAAGCTTTAGAATCTGATAGGTTAAAATTTACAAATATTTATAATAATGAACTTCAAAATGCTGATGCAATATTTATTACGGTCGGTACACCTTCAAAATGGTTGGGAGAAGCGGATTTAAAATATGTTTATGATGCTATTGATAAAGTGTTCGAGCATATAAATAAAGATTGTTTAATAGTCATAAAATCTACCGTTCCGCCGGGTAGTTGCAGTAATATTATAGCTTATTTAAAATCAAGAGGCTTTTCATTTAATGTTGCTTCTAATCCTGAGTTTTTAAGAGAGGGTAGTGCGGTAGAAGATTTTTTATATCCTGATCGTATAGTGATCGGTGTAAATAATAAAGAATCAGAGGAAATATTGCGAAAAATTTATGCACCTTTACAAGGTGCAAAGTTTGTGGTTACCGATTTAGTGACGAGCGAACTTATTAAATATGCTTCAAATAGTTTCTTAGCTACCAAAATTGCTTTTATTAATGAGATGGCTGATTTATGTGAAAAAATCGGCGGTAATATTAAAGATTTATCTAAAGGTGTAGGACTTGACCAAAGAATCGGTCAAAATTTTTTAAATGTAGGACCTGGTTTTGGTGGTTCGTGCTTTCCAAAAGATATTCTAGCATTAAATAATCTTGTAGAAAATCATCATATAGATTGTAGGATTCTTAAGGCAGTAATTAAAAGTAATAAGCAGCGTCCAAGTAATATGGTAGATAAAATAGCTACTTTGTTAGACGGAGATTTAAAAGGTAAAAATATAGCAATTTTAGGCTTAACATATAAAGCAGGAACAGATGATGTGAGAGCAAGCCCTGCCATCGCAATTGTAAAGATCTTATTAAATAAAGATGTATATGTTAAAGCATTTGATCCTATCGGTCTTGAAAATGCTAAAAAGAATTTGGAACATAAAAATTTGCTATATTTAGATTCAGCAGTTGAAGCCTGTAAATCAGTAGATATTATAGTTATTGCAACTGAATGGTCAGAATTTAAAGAACTTAATTGGCACGAAATTTATGATTTAGTAAAATTGCCGATAATCATTGATCTTAGAAATATACTAGATAATGAAGCAATGAAAAAAATCGGTTTTAGATATTATGCAGTCGGAAGTAAAATTTAGTCTTGTCGTTAAGGCTTCCGATGTTATTCCCGCGAAGGCAGGAATCCAGGGTAAAGCGCGATAAATCGAGCTTTTAAAAAGCTTTAAAGTACTGGATTCTCGCCTACGTGGGAATAACATAAAAAGTCTACGGGAATGACATAAAGAGTCATACAGTAAGACAATAAACTTTAACATTAATTTAAAATGCGACCTGAATTTATTCATTTAAGAATTCAAAGCTCTTATTCTTTTCTAGAAAGTGCATTAACGATTGAGAAGGTAGTAGAACTTGCTTCATCGAATAAAATGCCTGCTATTTGTTTGGCAGATAAGGGAAATTTATTCGGCTCATTAGAGTTTGCATTATATGCAGTAAAAAAAGGACTGCAGCCGATACACGGAGTTATTCTAAATATAAAATACGATATAGATATTTTTGCTCAAATTTTGCTTATAGCTAAAGATGAAACTGGCTATAAAAATTTACTCAAACTATCAAGCCTTACTTTTACTAAAAATGATCGTAAGATATGCGATCACATTGATTTTGAAGATTTAATCGAATATCAAGAAGGATTAATAGGATTATGCTGTTATACCGACGGTATTGTCGGAAAATGCTTGCTAGCTCGCAACGAGGAGCAAGCGATGCTGTTTGCACGTAAATTACAGGAAATTTTAGGAAATCGTTTTTACTTTGAGATTATGAGACATGAGCTACCGGAAGAACAGTTTATTGAGGATAGTTATATTAGAATTGCTGCCGAGCTTGCTATTCCGCTTGTTGCTACTAATAAAGTTTTGTTTAGTGAGAAAAGCATGCATGATGCACATGATGTATTGTTATGTATATCAGCCGGTGTTACTAAAGAATATCTGGATCGAAAAACAGTTAGCGAAAATTGTTATTTTAGATCACCGCATGAGATGATAGAGCTTTTTTCCGATTTACCTAGTGCCATCCAAAATACCGTGAATTTAAGAGAGCGTTGTTATTTTGCCGCACATGCAAACCCGCCGATGCTGCCTAATTTTGCCACCAAAGATATTAGTGAAACGGATTTAATTAGAAAAGATGCAAAAGCAGGGTTGCTTGTAAGGCTTGCTACAAAGTTTAAATCTGAAAATATTTCGTTAGAGAATCAAGAAGAATTGAAAACCGAATATTTTGCTCGTCTTAATTATGAGCTGGATATTATCTGTAATATGAATTTTGCTGGTTATTTTTTGATTGTATCTGATTTTATTAAATGGAGTAAAAAAGAGGGTATTTTAGTCGGACCGGGTAGAGGATCGGGAGCAGGCTCGGTTGTTGCTTGGAGCTTGCTTATTACTGATCTCGATCCGATTAAATTTGGCTTATTATTTGAAAGATTTTTAAATCCTGAACGTATTTCAATGCCTGATTTTGATATTGATTTTTGTCAGGAAAGGCGTGAGGAAGTAATTAATTACGTACGTTCTAAATACGGTAATAATAGAGTAGGACAGATTATAACTTTCGGTAAGATGCAGGCAAAGGCTGTAATTAAGGATGTCGCTCGTGTGCTTAGCTTACCTTATAAATTCGCTGATTATCTAACGGAGCTTGTCCCTTTTAGTGCAGTTAATCCAGTTAGCTTAGAACAGGCAATGCGTGAAGTTCCGGAGCTTGCAAATGCCGCTAAAGGTAATGGGCTGTATAATTTGGACGGTGAAGCGGAGTTAATTAAGCTAGTGCTTGATACTTCGTTAATTCTTGAGGGGCTGCATAGGCATTCCTCAACTCATGCTGCAGGAATCGTAATAGCAGGTACCGATTTAGTCGATATAGTACCGGTATATAAAGATGCTAACTCCGATATGCTGGTAGTCGGTTATTCTATGAAATATTCCGAGATTGCCGGTTTAATTAAATTTGATTTTTTAGGGCTACAGACCCTAACGGTTATTACCGATTGTAAGAAACTGCTTAAAGAGCAAGGGATAGAAGTAGATTTTAATGATATGACGTTTGATGATAATAAGACTTATCAAATGTTGTGTAAAGGTAAAGGAGTCGGCGTTTTCCAATTTGAAAGTATCGGGATGAAAGATGCACTTAGACGCCTTAAACCTGATTCTATACATGATTTGATAGCTCTTGGTGCGTTATACCGTCCTGGTCCTATGGAAAATATTCCTACCTATATAGCTTGTAAGCATAAATTACAACAGCCTGATTATTTACATGAGCTATTGAAGCCAATCTTAGAAGAAACTTACGGAGTGGTGATATATCAGGAGCAGGTACAAAGAATTGCTCAGGTTCTTGCAGGTTATACGCTAGGAGCTGCCGATTTACTTCGTAGAGCAATGGGTAAGAAGATAAAAAAAGAAATGGAGGAGCAGGAAGCAATTTTTGTTAAAGGAGCAATTGCTAATAATATTTCGGAATCTCAAGCTAAATCCATTTTTGCGACCGTGGCTAAATTTGCCGGATACGGTTTTAATAAGGCACATGCTGCGTCTTACGGTGTTATTTCATACCAAACTGCATATCTTAAAGCTAATTATCCTGCTGAATTTTTAGTAGCATGCTTAAATCTTGAATTGAATAATCACGATAAAATTAATTTATTTTTACAAGAAGCAAAAGATAACGGCATAAAAATTACTGCACCTAATATTAATATTTCTGAAGGGTATTTTAGTGTAAAGTTTTCGGACACTGTCATCCCGCATAGCGTAAAGCCTGTCATACCGCGACTTGATTGCGGTATCCAGGAAATTTCAAAAGATACCGTGGTCAAGCCACGGTATGACATCGCGGGTGCAATAATCTTCGCCTTAGGTGCTATTAAGGGAGTCACGCCGAATTTCGGTAAGTTAGTAACGGATGAGCGAAAAGCAAGAGGGGCGTTTAAATCAATTACTGATTTTATTGAAAGATTACCCCCCAAATCTATTAACAGTAAATTATTGGAAAATTTAATCAAGTCAGGCTGTTTTGATGAGTTGCATGATAATCGATTGCAATTATTGTCAAGCATTCCAAAATTGCTTTCTTATTCAACTTCATATCACGCAGAGCAGGAATCTAATCAA
>NZ_JAQCNX010000048.1:0-4307 GCF_036857515.1 Candidatus Rickettsia tasmaniensis
ATTATTTATGAGAGGGTGAAGAGATTAGTAAAATTTGATAGAAATATATGTAAAATTGAAAAATATATTGAAGCAGTACAATATCTTTTAATTAATTCCGATGCCACGACTATTATTATTATTGAACTCGCTATAATGCTAGCACAATATAATAAAAATATTGATAAAACGCTTAGAGCAAATTTTGTTTCGGAATTTATATTATCTTCAGACATTCCTTTTAGTCATAGACAGCGTCTTATGCTAGGTATTGCCCTTACGGTTACTTATACTGCTAAAACTGACATGCAGATTAATAAAATAGCTAAGAAAATGATTAGTAGAAGTGATTATTACAACAGTCATATAATCGGTTATTATATAAAAATTGCTAGAGAAATTGATGGGCCGGAATTTCAAGAGCCTTCTTTTTCGATTAAATTAAAAGACGATAAATTTTTACAAATTAATGCTTCAAATATCTTGCCTAAACAAGTCTTTGAAAAGGTTTGTGAACGTTTAAAAGATATAAGTTCTGCTAGAAAAAATATTAGGTATAATTTTAGTGATTAGGTTTTTTTTGTTATAGTGCCGGATAGTTTTCGAAAAGCCAGTGATGTCATACCTGCGAAAGCAGGGATCCAGGCTAAAAAAATCTTGATTGCAAAGATTTTTTTTATTATATTGTTTCACTTTTAAAGTAAAAGCTTTAAAATACTGGATTCCTGCTTTCGCAGGTATGACATAAAAAGCGCCACGCAACAATAGCTAAATTAATTACGCTCTATCAAATGAGTCACAATTATATTCCTTTGTATATCCTATAATCGTAGATTCCATTTTAGGAACTATGTGTTCCTCCCAAAAATCTGCCAGCGGTTGAACTGCATTAATAATACGTGAATCTTCGATGGGATGCAATAAATTATCTATACTAATTTCTAGATACCTAACTATGAACTCTGCAGCTCTATCATCTGATTCTCTGTGTATAAGATCTCCAATTCTTTCTAAGTAGTAAACTTGCTCGTTAGTAAGATCTTTATCTTTTATTATTTGCGGTAGAATCTTGGTTAATATACATTGCAATTGAACTTTTTGATCAGTTGCAAATAATTCATAATAATCCTGTTCTTTTACACAAGGTAATTTTAGTAAATTAATAATTAAATTGGTCATAATATGGGCATGAGAATTAGTTTTTATAACTTCCTCTAATTCTCTTGTATCTGCTTTTTCCGGTCTATAATTATTAAAGTAAAATATGGGTAATATAGTCTCATTTTTTAAATATTTAATCAATTCTTTACTATCGTTATATTTACTACTAATTTCATTTCTTTCCTCTGGTGTTAATATTAAATTTGCCGTTAAATCAAGTATTGGTTTTGCCGCTCTACTATATTCATATGAACTATTAATTAAGCGCTTTAAGCTTTCAAAATTTTTAGGCAAAAATATTTTATCATCATTTTGATATGGTGCATTTTTTACGAAATCTGTTTTCAAAATTTGAAAACTATTATTTAGTGGGATACTTGCATTGTAAAAAATTTTCTCTATTGCATAATGTCCAAATTCATGTGCTATTATTGATTCTAAATTTAATTTTTCTGCGCCTATACATATTAGGTTATTGTCTCAATCGTAATGAGAAAATGATTTATTATCAAATATTATTTTTAGGCTATCTTGCACTTTAATATTAGCCGCTATATAGGCTAATAACTTATTTGTAGGTCCCCATTGCAAAAGCGTTGTATAGTTATGAAGAATTATATTGTCATTTAAATCGCTTACATTGTAAGTCCTTGTCATTAAAATAGTAATATCAGAGTTTTCGCTATAAATTACTTCTGCAATCGGTGATAATTTTTCTATTTTAAATTTTGCAATATTAAGTTCTTCAATATTTATCTCAATTTTATTATCTTCAATAAAGCTTTTAAACTCTTGAAAACTTAAATAACTAGCTAATTTTTTAATTCAAATCCTTCTATTTTAAGTTCACTAATTGCATTGTTATTTTGCTCCTCAATCGCTTTCTTCTTAAACTTAATCAACTCTTGCAACATGCTGTTTTGTGTATCTCTATATTGTATAGTATCAAAATTTATAAATGCTGCTACATCAAGCATAGATGTATCATCGATGTTATGTATATATCTATCGTATTCAGCAGAAGTAAAGTGGCTAGGGTTAGCATAAGAAATAATAAGTTTATATACTTCTAGATCAAATGACGTAATGGCATAATGTAACCCTAACAAATTATAGCTGTTCTTAGATGCTAAAATTGATTTTATTTCGTCATATTTTTTAGTTTTTATAAAATTTTTTATTAGCTTATTCAAAGCTGTTGTGGGTTATTGTGAATAATATTCAGATGGTAAAGACATGTTTTATATCCTATCAAGTTGCTATATTTCATGGTAATATGTTTTATAATAAATAGTATATCTTTCTATTTGTAAAGAAATAATTTTAATTACATTAACGAACATTAACATCTTATTAAGCTCTCTTAGTCTACCTCCCAAATCATTATATAATCCTGAAAACAACAAATATATTAGGATATATAATAAAAAATTATTAGAAAAAGTTTTGGAAGAATAGTACTACCAAATCACAAAATTTTATTGAACTAAACGACATTGCATATGGTAATTTAAAAAGAGTCAGAGTCGGCATAGAAGCTTATCAAGAAAATGTTATAATATATAGATGTATTAATTTAATTGCACAATCGGCGGGACATGTTCCGTGGAAAATGCTTAAAAGTAAAACCGGAGAAGTAATATTAGACCATCCGGTGCATTATTTACTAAAAAAACCGAATCCTAAAAAAGCCGGAGCGGATTTTGTTAGTGAGCTAATTGCAAGCAAATTATTATTCGGTAATAGTTATATTTTATCAGCTCTAGACTCGTACCCTAAGAGATTTATTTACTACCGGCTCTTGCTACGGAACTGGTTATAGAACATAACAATTTAGTTGCTTATTTTGATTTGCCCAAATTATTTTTCCGTTAACTCTTGCAGTACCGAAAATTAGCGGTATAGGTTCGCCGTAATTAGCTGTTACATATTTAAAACTTTCTTTGAAATTTTTAATATTGTCATATTCTATCGGTTCGTGATTTAGTTGATCTAAATACTCACCAAGCATTTTGCCGATAAATCTTCCCATGCTTGAAAATATGCCGCCGCCAAATGCATTTCCAACAGTACCGCCAAGCGAACTAAAAAAACTTCCAAACATATTTACCATATTATAATTTAATATGGATTGATATTAGCAGTATGATGTGGTAACACTAATATATGTCATTCCTGCGAAAGCGGGAATCGAGGAAAACATATAAAAAACAAGCTTTTATATGTTTATTTTGTCAAACATGTACCAATTATTAAGGTTATTTTTTCTGGATTCCCGCTTTTGCAGGAATGACATAGAAAATCACAGGGTGATATGCTGCCTTTAAAAAAATGGAAATCATAAATGTTTAAAAAATATATATTTATTATAATATTATTTATTGCTTCTATAGCTCGTGCAGAAATTATAGAAGTGGATAGTTTAAATAAAATAAAACAAGATTTTAAAGAAAATTATAATAAAAATTATGTACCTCAGGATTTATTAGTAGTAACAGTTTTAGATGAATTTTTGTTTAAGTCTTTAGTGCCTATCGTTGAACAGCTTGATAAAGACATTTATCTTACACTAACTCCTCTTTTACGTAATATTAATAAAAATTCAAAAGCTATTTATATAAATCAATTGATTTTAACTAATGATAGTTATAAGAAAGAATTACAAGAATCTGATTTTCCAAATTTTGTAAATGAAATGAGTAATAGTAAAATCCCCATAATAGCAGTAAATGATGGGTTTACCGGTAATTTTAATAATATTCCTAAATTTGAGATATGGTTTGCCGATTATTTAAAGAAAAATTTCGATATTGATTTTTCAAATAGTTTTCCAAACAATAATTATATTATTTTTAATAATTTAGACAGTTTTGCTAATACTTATCCGGTATTTTATAAGGGTATATTGACGAGTAATAATATATCGGAAGCGGAAATGATGCTCAATTTCCTTGTTCAAATGCATTTTATACCGAAATGCTTTATAATGATTAGTAGTAGCATAGAATTGCTCAGCTCAATGGAATTTCAACTTAGTAGTTATAGTTCTAATATATTATTTATTGGTTATCATTATAATAATAAAAATACTCCAAAAAATAAAGATGTTGCATATTATACTAAACTGATTAATGATTTAATATCTCAAATAAATAAGCTAAAAAGAA
>NZ_JAQCNX010000073.1:0-814 GCF_036857515.1 Candidatus Rickettsia tasmaniensis
TCGTCAACCTCTTCATCATACTAATGAACTTAGCCCTATTGCAAAAGTATTAAAATTTTTAGTTGAAACGATAAAAGGAGTAAGTTTACCAAGTTTATTAGGGCAGCTTCTTGGTATGATAAATCAAAATTCAGAATTTATAAAAGTACTTCAATCAATACTTAATGCAATAGGAGAGATTTTTAATTTTTTTCCTGCTTTAATAATAAAAATTATTGAAGCACTTGGGTCATTAAATGGTTCTGTAGAATTGGGATGGAGAATGTGTATTATGGCCTACAGGTTACGGTCTACCTCTAACTAGAGTCTGTGCTAGAGTTGCCGTACCGGATATGCCTCCACCTCCCGGGACAAATGCCCTACCTTCCCCTGCAGATCCAGGTTATACCGATGGAGTACATCTCAATAAAGTTGGTTATACAGAAACTGATAATAAGATAATCGGTTTAGACGGAAAAATAGTTACTTTAAAATCTCCTAAACTTTGTGCTTATAGCGATCCTGGACTTGTTAACCTTGTTTCAGATTCCGGTGTACATCTTGATCCGATGGACTGGAATCCTAATCGTCAACCTCTTCATCATACTAATGAACTTAGCCCTATTGCAAAAGTATTAAAATTTTTAGTTGAAACGATAAAAGGAGTAAGTTTACCAAGTTTATTAGGGCAGCTTCTTGGTATGATAAATCAAAATTCAGAATTTATAAAAGTACTTCAATCAATACTTAATGCAATAGGAGAGATTTTTAATTTTTTTCCTGCTTTAATAATAAAAATTATTGAAGCACTTGGGTCATTAAATGGTTCTGTAGA
>NZ_JAQCNX010000030.1:0-8731 GCF_036857515.1 Candidatus Rickettsia tasmaniensis
AAAAAAACAGATATATTTAGCTATACTTGGTATTTCATGGTTTTGGTTTATCGGAGCTGCTATAATTTCTCAAATACCTTTACTTGCTAAGATAACTTTTAAAGCTGATGAGAATGTTGCTAATTTATTTTTAGCGGTTTTCTCGTTTGGTGTTGGGGTCGGTTCGTTTTTATGTAGCAAAATATTTGAAGATGAGATAACCGTTAAAAATAAATTAGCAACATTCTCATCAGCTTTAAAAGTTATCTTAGCAAGTAAAGGTATTTGAGAAATTATAGCAGCTCCGATAAACCAAAACCATGAAATACCAAGTATAGCTAAATATATCTGTTTTTTTGCTTTGGCATATTTAATCATATTTATGCTTTCATCTATAATATTAAAATTTATTTTAATATCACGATTTGCGTTGTTAGATTTTGGGGCAAAAAGGCTTGTAATAAAGCCAAGAAAAGCGATGGTAATTAAGGAATAAATTATAAAATTATTGCTGATTGTATAATAGCTGCCGATTATAGTACCGATAAAAATACCGATAAAAGTTCCGGCTTCAACAAAGCCGTTAGCTCCAAGTAGTTCGTCTTTATTTAGGTGATCAGGTAATACGCTATATTTGATTGGACCGAAAAAAGTAGAATGTATACCCATTAAGCAAATAGAACAAAACAGGATTAACAGATTATTATGATGAAATCCGTAAATTGCAAAGGCAATTATACCGATTTCACAAATCTTAATAATTTTAATAAGATTTGCACGCTCGTATTTATCGGCAATTTGTCCTGCTATGCTTGCGAATATTATAAAAGGTAATACAAAAGTAGCATTAGCAATTAAAACAAGTAGATTATTATATTTACTTAAAGCTCCTGAAATACCATAAGTTATAAGGATTACCAGAGCATTTTTTAATATATTATCATTAAGACAACCGCATAACTGCGCTATAAAATTCGGTAAAAATCGTCTATCTTTGAAAAGATATAATTTGTTTGTGTCCATGATATAAAATATTTTAAATGCCAATTTTGTTGGGTGACTCTGATGTCATTCCCGTGAAAACAGGAATCCAGTAATTAAAAAATATAAATACAGTAAGTTTTTAAAACTAAAAACTCGATTTATCTCGCTTTACCCTGGATTCTCGCCTATGCGGGAATGACATAAGCGAGCTAAAAACCTAAACTCCCCAAATATTAGCAATTTATATTAATATGTCAAATGTGGTGCTTATTTACTTTCTGTTTCTAAGCGTCTTGATTTTATTAATTCATCTACAAGAGAAATTTTTTCGTCCGTAGAATCAGTGTAATTTTTTACTATTGTTTGTAATGCAGATAAAGCTTGGCTTGTAGTATCTTTCGTTTTAACTGTCTTTCTTCTTTGTAAATTCTTTTTTAAGGCAGTTGATAAATTATCAAATTTAGCCGGTGATTTGGCTTTTTTCAGTGCTTCTTTGATATCTTTGGTATATGACATAAATAATTACCTTTTCACATTAGCATTATTATATTATATTATGAATATTTTGGAAAATAAAACTATAAATAATCTATGAATCAAAGTAATATAATCTCTCCTGAGTTACTGGATGAGAGAAGAAATATTGCAAGGCAAGGGGGCGGTGAAGCTAGGATCAACGCACAACATCAAAAAGGTAAGTTAACTGCACGAGAACGCATAGAAGTATTATTAGATCCGAATAGCTTTACCGAAACAGGTATGTTTGTATCCCATAGATGCGATAATTTTGGGATGCAGGATAAAAAGTTTTTAGGTGACGGCGTTGTAACGGGACACGGTACGATAAACGGTAGGTTGGTATTTACTTATAGCCAAGATTTTACTGTACTCGGCGGCTCTCTCGGCGAATATCATGCTAAGAAAATCTGCGATATTATCGATCAAGCTATAGAAACCGGTGCTCCCGTAATCGGTATTAACGACTCAGGGGGAGCAAGAATTCAAGAAGGGGTTGATGCTCTGGCCGGATACGGCGAATTATTTCAGCGTAATGTTTTAGCGTCGGGTGTCATCCCTCAAATTACCCTAATTATGGGACCTTGTGCTGGTGGTGCGGTATATTCTCCTGCCTTAACCGATTTTATATTTATGGTTAAGAATAGTTCTTATATGTTCGTAACCGGTCCCGATGTAGTAAAAACCGTTACGGGCGAAGAAGTAAGCCAAGAAAAGCTCGGCGGTGCTAGGATGCATACCACTAAAAGCGGTGTTGCCGATCTTGCATTCAACAATGATATAGAAGCATTGCTTGAAATTCGTAAATTCTTTAATTTCCTTCCGTCATCCAATCGTAGTCCTCTTCCTGTTCGTTCGACTGTTGATCCTGCCGATAGAGTTGATATGTCTCTTAGCACGTTAATACCTAACACTCCTAATAAGCCTTATGATATGAAAGAGCTTGTTGAGCGTATCGTTGATGAGGGAGAATTTTTTGAACTACAACCTGATTTTGCTAAGAATATCATTATTGGTTTTGGTTATATGGAAGGTTATCCGGTAGGATTTGTGGCTAATCAGCCTTTGCATTTAGCAGGATGTTTAGATATAAACGCCTCAAGAAAAGCAGCAAGATTTATTAGATTTTGTGATGCTTTCAATATTCCTATAGTAAGCCTTGTTGATGTGCCTGGATTTCTGCCTGGTACATCCCAAGAGCATGACGGTATTATTAAACACGGGGCTAAGTTGTTATACGCTTATGCGGAAGCTACAGTGCCGAAGATTACTGTAATTACCCGTAAGGCTTATGGAGGTGCTTATATAGTTATGAACTCCAAGCATCTTAGAGGCGATATAAACTATGCTTGGTTTAATTCGGAAATCGCTGTTATGGGGGCAGAGGGAGCAGCCGAGATAATATTTAAGGAAGAATGTAAAAACCCTGAAGCTAAAAAACAAAAAATCGATGAATATAGGAAAGTAGTAACTTCGCCTTTTGTTGCGGCATCTAGGGGATATTTGGATGATATTATAAGACCACAAAATACCAGATGGCGAATATGTAAGGCGTTAAATTTCCTGCGTACTAAAAAAGTAGAACTGCCTTGGAAGAAGCATGATAATTTGCCGCTTTAGCTGTCATCCCGTGGCTTGACCACGGGATCTCAGAATACAGTCTGTGATACAAGACCCCGTGGTCAAGCCACGGAGTGACATTAGGATACAAAAAACTATGAATAAACCATTATTTGATAAAATTTTAATTGCTAATCGTAGCGAAATCGCTGTTAGGATAATACGTACCTTAAAAAAGATGGGGATAAAGTCGGTTGCAGTATATTCTGAAGCAGATACAAACTCAATGTATGTGCAGCATGCAGATGAGGCTTATTATATAGGTGATTCCCCTGCAACGGAAAGTTATTTATCTATTAAAAATATTATTTCGGCGATTCGTGAAAGTGGCGCAAGTGCAGTACATCCAGGTTACGGTTTTTTATCAGAAAATCCAAATTTTGCCAATATTCTTAAAAGAGAAGGTGTTGTTTTAATAGGACCGAGTGCCGGAACTATTAAAAAAATGGGCGATAAAATCGAAGCAAAAAAGATAGCGATAGAAGCCGGAGTTAGCACCGTGCCGGGTTATATGGGAACTATAAACGATGTTAAACAAGCTATAGATATTGCTAAAGAGATTGGTTTTCCGGTAATAGTAAAAGCGGCTGCCGGCGGCGGTGGGCGTGGTATGAGAGTAGTGAATAATCCCGCTGAAATGGCCAATGCTTTTGAGTCGGCAAAGCTTGAAGCAGCCAATAGTTTTAGTGACGATAGATTATTTATTGAGAAGTTAATTCAAACTCCCCGTCATATCGAAATTCAGCTAATTGCCGATCAATACGGCAATAGTGTATGTCTCGGAGAGCGGGAATGTTCAATACAGCGTCACCATCAAAAAGTAATCGAAGAAGCACCAAGTTCTTTTATTACTGAAGATATAAGGCAAGAAATGTATCGGCAGGTAATATCCTTATCTCAAAAAGTGGGATATTATTCGGCCGGTACCGTTGAGTTTATAGTAGATAGCAATAAAAATTTCTATTTTTTAGAGATGAATACTAGGTTGCAAGTCGAGCATCCTGTTACTGAGCTAATTACCGGTATAGATATCGTTGAAGAGATGATACAAATCGCAGCCGGCGAGAAATTATCATTTACGCAAGATGACGTAAAATTAAAAGGTTGGGCATTTGAATCACGAATTTGTGCCGAAAACCCAAGCCGAGGTTTCTTACCTTCTAGCGGTAGAATTATAGCTTATTCCGAACCTGCAAAGAGTCCTAATATCCGTATAGATACAGGGATTGGGCTTGGTGGCGAAGTAAGTATGTTTTATGACTCAATGATTGCAAAATTATGTACTTACGGTGAAACAAGAGAGCAGGCAATTGAGCTAATGCATTCTGCTTTGAGTTCTTATATAATTAACGGTATTGCTCATAATATCAGTTTCTTAGAAGCGGTAATGCTACATCCACGCTTTGTTAGCGGTGATATTTCTACTGCCTTTATTCAAGAAGAATATCCTGACGGTTTTTCCGGAGCTAGTCTAACTTCAGAAGTAACTACCGTATTTTTAGCAACGGCTATTTTTATTTATATATCGGAGCAAAGACGTGCTTCTTTAATTTCCGGCAATATTAACAATCAGGCTAACAAAATAGGTACAAGGTGGGTAGTAACTATCGATGATAAACTATTTCCTGTATTAATTACACCTGTTGAAAACGGCTATAATATACGTCACGAAAGCGATAGAATATATATTCGTAGTAACTGGAATTTAGGTAATGAACTTTTTACGGCTATAATTAACGGTAAAAAGACAAATGTGAAAATTGAGAATATCAGAACCGGTTATTTATTATCGCATGCCGGTATTAGCGTAAAAGCCTTTGTACGCTCTCCTCGTATATCAGAACTTGAAGCGTTGATGGTCTCAAAAGTAGTGGTGGAAGAAAGCTCCGAACTACAAGCTCCTCTAAGCGGTCAGATTGCTGCGATAAAGGTGAAAGAAGGGCAGGAAGTGACGGCAGGACAAGAAATTATGATTTTAACTGCTATGAAAATGGAAAACCTGATTCTTGCCGAAAGAGACGGAAAAATAGCTAAAATTTTTGTTAATGAAAAGGATAATGTTGTAAGAGGGCAGGTATTATTAGAATTTGCTTGATATGCTAGGTTCTGTAAAGGATAATTCAATTATTTATATTTTCAGATATTTTTTAGCGAAAATTAATAAGATGTTTGCAGTAATAGTTGTTCCTATTTCAAAACAATCTTATAATTTGCAGCAAAGAAGAGCAAAAATAGATTAATTTAATTTTCCTTCACAGAACCTAATATATTGTCTTTCGCTTATAATTCGCTACTATAGTAAACTCAGCTCCATTTTATGACAAGCGTAAGGGTAGAGCCTATATATTAATAGGCAAGACAACGAACAACGAAGTACAAAATGGAGATCAGTTTACTATATTCATTTATTTAGAATATATCCATATTAATTAAGTCAAAATTTTTCTCAATAACTGAAATATTTGAGCTAGCTTTTTCAAATAGATAATGATTTTTGTTTACCTTATTATATGCCTCTACAGCTTCTATAAATTCTTCTTGATTAAGGTAACACTCTCCTAAATAATATTGTGCTTCTTGATAATAATTAGAGCTTTTGTGTATTTTACTATATATGTATCTAATAAATGTGCAAGAGGTTTTGTCGTCATTGCGAGGAAAAATTGTAAGTTTTGATGAAGCAATCTAGTTAAAAATACTAATATTATTAGTATTTTTAACTAGACCCCGTGGACAAGCCACAGGGTAACAATTAGGAAACTGGTCCACGCAACAACGCCTATGCGGGGATGACATAAGAGCAGGCAATGAAGTAATCCTATCGTAGGAATGACATTATTAAAGTTCAGAATCAAATATTTTTATATCACCGCCTAAAGACGTTTCTTCATCAAGTCCCTCAAGGGCAAAAGTGCGAAATATACCTGATTTAGAAGGAGTATGTTCTAACCTAGAGCCTGTGTTAGGTTTTTCAGTTTCAACCTTAAAATCAGAAACATAGCCCTCGTCTTCTACTACAGTATTTGTATTTATTGGAATTTTCTTCCCGCTAGAATAATCTTCTAACAGTGCTTTAATTTCTGCGAAATTTTGTAAATCTTTAGATAGTTGTTTTTTGAATTTAGAAAATTTTTGCTTTATTTGTTCTGATGATAAATTCTTATATCTATCATAATGTGATGATATACTTGTTTTTAATATCCTCTCTAATATATATTTGTGGTTAGGATTATTAGCTTTTTCACACAATGTAGAAATCTCAGTGATTTGAGTTAGTTGACACGATACATCGCTATGTACATCCTTGAACATTATAGTGAGCACCGTGTTTAAGTAAATATTTTACTATTGTGACCTGCCCATGCTCTGATGCAAGCATTAAAGGTGATACATCTTTATTGCCGTTAATCTTTGCCCCTGCATCTAATAAATGTTTTTACCGCATTTAAATTACCGTATATTATTGTTATTTCTAGAGCTACATCTAAATTAGCATTTTTAGATAAAAGATACTTTGCAATTTCTTTTCTATTTTTAAAATTTGCGGTACTTAATGGTATGTTAAAACGATATTCAGTATTAACATCAAAACCGTATATTTCAACAAATTTTTTAATTACTTCAAGCTTATTTTCGTTTATTGCTTTAAAAAAGATTTGCTTATGAAGATCGTTTACATTTTGACCACCTTGTGCTGCTTCTTCTAAGGTTGTATTTAAATAAGTTGCTCCTTTTATTAAAAGATCACATGTAATGTCTGTTTTGTAAGGTTCTTCCAAACCGGCAGCAACATTTAGTGTATTAGAACCATAATGACTAAAATTTACATTCGCTCCTTTTTCTTCTACAAAATACTTTACTAAAATTAAACTTTTATTGTGTATTGCTTGTATTAGGCTGGGATTAGGTTTAAACGTAAGATGATTAAGTAAATATTCAGCTTGTGCATTATTGTTTTTAAGTGCAAATTCTAATGCTTTGTATTTATTTGCACCTTGCGATATAAGGCCTTCCATGAGATTTATTTTATTTAAATTCGGATCATCTAAGCTAGCTATAATATTTAATGCTGTCCCGTCTTTAGGATGAAACGTATCAAAATATTGTTTTAAATACCCTAGAGTTATTACATTTTCTGTTTTAGTAGTTTCCGGCTTAGTAGTTCTTTTAATTTTAGAACCCCCCGGAGCTGTGGAGGAGTTGTGCATGATAATTTACCTTAAATTAATTTATAGCGTGCGTACTATAGATTAATCTAAGTAAATTATCAATATCTTAATTGATAGTAAAATAATTTACGATTTCTTAACTTTAAGTTGTATTTGATGGTTCTCTAATTCTACTTTACTTACATAATCAGGCGTGAAATTTTTAGCAAACTCGCCTAAAGTTTGTTCTTTAATAAAGTCTCCATAATTATCAATTATCTTAGATAAATCAAACTCGCTTATTATCTCAATTAAAATCCTGTCAGTGATAGAGAAATCGGCATCTTTTCGAGCCTGTTGTATAAAGCGTACAATGTCTCTTGCGTATCCTTCTTCTATTAACTCAGGTGTTAGCTCTAAATCAAATATTAACAAGCTACTATTATTCTCAAAACTTGCTGCTCCTTTGATATGTGAATACGGCTCTAAAACTAGCTTATATTCGTCACTATTTAAGGTTTCACCGCATATAGCTAAACCGCCTGCGATAGCTTCCCACTCACCTTTTTTAGAAGCAGCTATAATCTCTTTCATTTTATGCGGCAAACGTTTACCAAGCATTGGGAAATTAATCGATAGTTTTTTGCTTGCGTAATTCTCTAGATCGTCACGATAAATTACCGCCTTAACATTAATTTCATCTTTAATTAAATCTTCAAAATCTTTGAGGTTGTTATTATGTTTACTGATAATAGCTATGCTAGCAAGTGGCTGCCTTACCCTGATATTTTCAGTGCTTCGGATAAATAGGCTATTACTGCAAATATCAAGCACGTTATCCATAGTAGCAACCAGCTCGTGATTTATTTCAAAGTCTGAGAGAGTAGGGTAGTTGCAGAGATGTACGCTAATCGCGTCATTGCGAGGCACTGAAAGTGCCGTGGCAATCTTATGAGATACCCCTGAAATTGCTTCGTCAAGACTTGTGTCTTTCCTCGCAATGACGTTTGATTTTCCTGAGAGTGCCGTGTCGTTACGCTCCTCACAATGATGTAATCCCTTATATATCGCTTCCGAAATCATAGGCACTAGTGCCGACATCGCAATAGCCATGGTGTCTAAACATGAATATAGAGTATTATAAGCATTTTGCTTATCTGTATCTTTTTCGCTTTTCCAAAATCTAGCTCGGCTTCGTCTTATATACCAGTTATTCAATACTTCAAAAAATTCTGAAACTGCATGATAAGCTGTTTGCGTATCGAAATTATCTAAGCTCTCTTCAATTTTTTGTACGGCTATTTTAAGCTTAGATAATATATAAACATCAAGTACGTTTTTAGAGCTAAAATTAAGTTTGCCTTTAAGCGAATCGGCATTAGCATACATCGTAAAGAAATGGTAAGCATTCCATATAGGTTTGATAAATAGACGAAGCGTATCAAATACCATTTTGCCGTCTTTATCAATTAATAGCTCCTGCC
>NZ_JAQCNX010000057.1:0-1109 GCF_036857515.1 Candidatus Rickettsia tasmaniensis
TACGGCTAAAAGACCGCTCAAATATTTTGTATATTCAGGAGGGGTAACTGAACAGAATCTCGCTTCTTCACAAGATCAATTACTTACAAAATTAAAAGAATGCGGCTTTAACATTAATGAAGTATCTAAACTTGCGAGTTCTGAAGAAGAAATTTTCGCCTTTTACGAATATCTCAAAACCAATAGAGAAAATTTACCTTATGAAATTGATGGAGTAGTATATAAGCTAAATGATTTTGCACTGCAAAATAGAATGGGCTTTATTGCACGAAGTCCACGCTTTGCTACCGCTCATAAATTTCCTGCAATAATAGGACAAACAAAGTTACTTTCTATTACTGTACAGGTCGGTAGAACTGGTACGTTAACGCCGGTAGCCGAACTTGAACCCATAGAAATAGGCGGGGTAACTGTTAGCAGAGCAACATTACATAATTTCCAAGAAATTGCACGAAAAGATGTGCGGATTAAGGATTATGTATTCCTGCAACGTGCTGGTGACGTTATTCCTAAAATCATGGGAGTTGATTTTGATAAACGTCCTAATGATACAGCAACGTTTGATACTCCTTTATTTTGTCTGTCATGCAATTCTAAGTTGTATTATATGCCTGAAGATATTATTATACGCTGTGATAATGGCCTTAACTGCCCTGCTCAGAATTATGAGCGTATCCGTCATTTTGTATCGAAAAATGCTATGGATATTGAAGGGCTTGGGCGTAAGCAAGTTGAGTTTTTAATAGATAAGGGATTGATTAGTAATCCTTTAGATATTTTCTTTTTAAAAGAAAAAAATGACTCTAGCTTAGCAAAACTTGAAAATATGGATGGATGGGGTAAAAAATCAGTAGAAAATCTTTTTAAAAATATAGAAAAATCAAAAAACGTTAGTTTGCCAAGATTTATATATGCATTAGGCATAAGGCATATCGGTGAACAAAATGCTAAATTGCTTGCTAGAGAATTTGGCAGCTATAATAATTTTATAGCTCAAATGGAATTGCTTAGAACAAATGAGCCTGATATTTATCAAAAACTAAACAATTTAGAAGGAATCGGTGATAAGATTTTAGTAGATATTATTGATTTTTTGGATGTTAAAGAAA
>NZ_JAQCNX010000095.1:0-521 GCF_036857515.1 Candidatus Rickettsia tasmaniensis
TACCACTTGGGCTTGAATTAAATAAAACTACTAATATAGATCTAACAAAAAAATATAATGAATAAGGATAATAGATTTTGCATAAATAATATGAAAATTTCATATTAAATTAGACATCTTAAATAACATAAAATTTTTAAAGTTTCAATTAAAAATTTTATGTTATTTAAGATGTCTAATTTAATATGAAATTTTCATATTATTTATGCAAAATCTATTATCCTTATTCATTATATTTTTTTGTTTAAATATCTATTCTAATCCTATACCACTTGGGCTTGAATTAAATAAAACTACTAATATAGATCTAACAAAAAAATATAATGAATAAGGATAATAGATTTTGCATAAATAATATGAAAATTTCATATTAAATTAGACATCTTAAATAACATAAAATTTTTAAAGTTTCAATTAAAAATTTTATGTTATTTAAGATGTCTAATTTAATATGAAATTTTCATATTATTTATGCAAAATCTATTATCCTTATTCATTATATTTTTTTGTTTAAATATCTA